>NZ_JALVIW010000014.1:0-1978 GCF_027028515.1 Desulfurobacterium sp.
CTGTTAGACCTGCATTCTCATAATTTCCTGATAACTTTCAAGGGCTTTGTTTCTTATTTCTGTAAGAAGACGAAGGGAAAGATCTGCTTTCTCTATAGTGAAAAGAGCTTCTTCAACGTTTTTTACCCTTCCTTCAGAGAGGGCTTTCTCTACGTCCCTGGCTGCTAGTTGCTCCTGGTTGACCTCCTTGAGGAAATTTTTCAATACTTTGCTAAAAGAGTCATTCTGCTTTTCCTTACTTTCCTGGGTAAATATATCAGTAATCAGATTTGAGTTGAGTTCTACCTTCATACTACCCCCTAAGCCCTTAGGATTTCTAATGCATTAAGTATACTGTTTTTGTACGTATTAAATGCGGTTAAATTCGCCTCGTAGCTTCTAATGGCAGATATCATATCAACCATCTCTTTTACAGGATCTACGTTTGGTAGTTTTACGTACCCGTTTTTATCAGCCAGGGGGTTTGATGGATCGAATTTCATTCTGAAGGGAGAAGGATCTTCAACTATACGTTTTACTCTTACTCTATATACCGGAGTGTCTCCAGAGCTATCCAGGATAGCTTCAAATACAGGGATTTTTCTCCTGTAGGGATTTCCGTTTTCGTCAGTAGAGTTGGCGTTGGCAAGGTTGCTGGAAGCTACATCCATACGCACTCTCTGGGCCAGCATTCCCGTCAGGGAAACCTCAAGCCCTTTGAATACCATCATTACCTCCCTTGAATAACCAGTTTCAGTTTCCCTATTTCTTTTTTCAACGATTCATTTATGAGCCTTATCATCAAGTTGGTTTCTGCCAGTTTTGCTAGTTCCTTGTCAAGGTTCACCCTGTTATCGTCGTAACCTGAATAATCCTGAGCATTTACAAGTCTGAATCTTACAGGGGGAAAAGAGGGATCCATGTGGCGAGGATCTGTTCTTTTTAAGTGGAGGTTTTCCTCCAGTTCTTTTTCAAAGACCAGATCCTTTGGCTTATAGCCTGGCGTGTCGGCATTGGCAATGTTACCCTGGATAACTTCAGAGCGTCTGAAAAAGTAGGAAGCGCCAGTTTCAAGGTTATCTAGCGGTTTGAAGATTTCCATTATTCTCCTCTCCCAGAATAGCGTCTTCAAAAGCTGTTCTGGCTACGATTGACATATTATCTACGCATGCTTTTATTTCTGTGTAGCTTTTCTCAGCTTCTTTTAGCTTTCCAAGTCTTACTGCTGAAATCGTTAAATAACTACCAAGGAAGCAGTTTCTGTATCCTGCTTCAGACAGTTCCTTTGCAACCGTATAGGCCAAATTGTATCGTTCCTGCAGCATTGTAGATTCCAGTAACTGATCTATAGCTGCCCTGGTAACCAGGTTTTTACCGTAAGCCTTTAGAAGCTTGTCCTTGTTGCTTCTGTATATCTTAAATGCTAAGTTCATCTTCCCAATTTTAGAATAGTAATATAAAAGTACTGTTGATAATTTTACCGTTTTTTTGTTCCTGCAGGCCTTCAGGATCTTCTCAGGGGAGGGGATGTTCTTTCCCAGGACGATGGAGATTTCGGCGCGCAGCAGGTTGTATTTGCACGAATTTTTATCCTTTACCTTTTCCAGGACTTTAAGGGCCTGGAAAAAGTCTTTATCGTCAAACAGGGCTTCTGCCATCAGGATTCTACTTTTGTCGTCCTTCCAGTGGTTTACCATGTAGGATAGTAGTTCTACTCTTAGGCGTCTCTGGTTGCAGGTTTTTAGATCGGAAGCGAACTTCAGCAGGATTTCTTTGTCGAAGATCTCCTGGAAAAACGGTGGATTGGATCTGTATAGTTTACAGCTTTTATCTGAGGGAAGCTTCAAAAGATATGGTTCCCATAGGTACTTAAGAAATTCCCGCTGTTCGTACTTTACCTGTTGGGGAAATACCAGAGAAACTTCCCACAGTAGTCTCTGAAAAACGTTTGAAGGCGATCCCAGTTTAAAAACGAGGTAACCGAGGTCTGCGAGGGCAT
>NZ_JALVIW010000015.1:0-1975 GCF_027028515.1 Desulfurobacterium sp.
ATGTGTGAACATCACATGCTTCCATTTTTCGGTAAAGCCCACGTTGCTTACATTCCAGGAGATAACAAAGTTACCGGTCTTTCCAAACTGGCTCGAATTGTGGACGTTTACGCAAAGAGGCTTCAACTTCAGGAAAGGATGACTGAGCAGATAGCAAACGCAATTATGGAAAAACTTGGAGCAAAGGGAGTTATGGTCGTAGTAGAAGCTCAACACCTGTGTATGATAATGAGAGGCGTAAAGAAACCGGGATCTTACACGGTAACAAGTTCCGTTAAGGGAGTTATGAGAAAAGAACCTACAAGAATGGAAGCTCTTTTTCTTATAAAGGGAAGACCATGAAAAAGATAATCCCTCTGTTGGTTGCCGTTACTCTGCTAACTTCATGTATGTCTTTGTGGGGTAATTCAAAGGAAAAAACGGAGAGGAAACCTCCACCACCTCCCCAACCTGTGGTGGAGAAAAAACCCACAAAAAAAGAGAAAGCGGAAGGCTACTATCAGATAGGAATAGCATACCTGGAATTGGGAGAAATTCCTCTCGCCCTTAACTACCTGTTTAAGGCTAAGAAACTCACCCCTGATGATCCCAAAATCTACAACGCAATAGGGCTTGCATTCTTAAAGAGAGGGGACTTAGACAAAGCAGAACGCTTCCTTAGAAAAGCAATTTCCATGAAGCCCGACTTCTCAGAAGCCTGGCTTAATCTGGGAATCCTATACGAGGAAAAGGGGAAACCTGATAAAGCAAGAGAATTTTACTTAAAAGCACTTTCCAACCCTCTTTACCTTACCCCAGAAGTGGCCTATTACAGACTTGCACTTCTCGATGAAAAAGCAGGAAATACAGAAAAAGCTAAAAAAGAACTTATTCTTGCTATAAGGAACAACGTAGACTTTGTCCCGGCTTATCTTAAACTTGCAGAACTACTACAGAAAGAAGGACAGATTGAAAAGGCAAAGGAGATATACTATCAGCTTATAGAACTCCATCCGAACATTCAAGAACCATACTGTAACCTTGGTAAAATATACTTACATGAAGGAAAAAGAGAACAGGGCATAAGGTTTTTAAGAAAATGTATTAAACTTAAACCTGCAAGTCCTCTCTCAGCAGAAGCAAGAAGGGAGCTCGAAGAGTTAAATGAGAACGTTCCTTAACATCGTAATAGCTATATCTGCTGCTATCACCGCTTTTTCTTTAGGTTTTGTAATCCACTACAAACTAACATTTAAGCCATCAGCACACTTTATAGGAAGGAAGTTAGAACATAAACCCAAAAATTCACCAAAACCAATAGAAGAAATATCCTCTAATAACAGCAGTGATGAAAATATTCCGGCAGATGTCTTCTCTCAAGTAGAAAACATTTCACCAGTTGTAACCTCTTACATAGTCAAAATCAAAAATGGCCCAGCAACATTTCCAGCCCTTATACTCAAGGTAACATCCGCACACCAAGGATTGAAAGTGTTTCTGCTTACGTTCTACCCTATGGAATGGCCATTCATAAATGCTCAACTGATGGGAAGACAACTAACAGTTCCTGAAAAAGTTTACCAGTGTGATGATGGTTTATTAATCCTTGAATACAAAGTCAAAGGCATTTTTCCTGTTGAAACTGAAAGAGGAATGATTGAAAAATTTGGAGCCATTGTTAGCTGGGCAGGAAACGACACAACTGTGAAACTCTTTGACAAAGAAAAAGGATGTTCTGAAAATGGCTTTGTTTTTAACCTCGCTGGGGACTTTTCAGGAGTCTGCTTTGGTGGTAATTTTTATAGTGCAGAGGGGCTCTACAACTCAGTTCCGTCTAACTGTAAAATAATCTTCGAAAAGGAGGGAGAAAGTGGCAATCTACAGGGCAAAAACTGACAGCTGGTATGTTGAGAGGATAACATCATTCCTTGCAGGATTCTTCGTCTTCGCAAGCGTCCTGTTGGGGCTTATAACCGGAAACAAATACTTCTTCTAC
>NZ_JALVIW010000016.1:0-1937 GCF_027028515.1 Desulfurobacterium sp.
TAAGGAACCTCTTTCCGTAGTAAACCTCTAACTGCGTAATTAGAAGTGATAGAGCAACCTGGCCAACAAACGAGAGCAGCGGAATAAAGTGAAAAATAAACAGGACGATAATAAACAGAAAAAAGACGACAACCGCTTTCCAGTTTTTCGTAACGGCAGAAAAACTGTAATCGAGCATGAGGGCAAACCTGTTCATAAAGAAACCTCTCAAATAGGGAAGATTAAAAGAATTATACAGACTGGAATACTTAAATTTTGACAGGAAGCCTTTAACAGATTTTGAAGAGGTTTTCCAAAGGGAGGGATCTCTATACAACTTTTAAGTGGTGCTGGCGGGGGGACTTGAACCCCCGACCTGGGCATTACGAGTGCCCCGCTCTGCCAGCTGAGCTACGCCAGCATAAAGATCCAGCAGATAAATTGAGACAAAGTTTCAACTCTGTCAAGATTTGCCGATTTACTTTTGCTCTTCTTTACAGTATTTCTCAAGGAGAGAAGGAACTCCAAGTTTGTGTATTAAAATTGAAGAAGGGCACAAACCTGTAATTGCGTAGAACATAAGCATAAAACCAACAAAAAGGGTAAAGTAGAAGAAGTATTTGTTTCCGGTTATAAGCCCCAACAGGACGCTTGCGAAGACGAAGAATCCTGCAAGGAAAGATGTTATCCTCTCAACATACCAGCTGTCAGTTTTCGCCCTATAAATTGCCACTTTTTCCCTCCTTTTCGAAGATTATTTTACAGTTAGACGGAACTGAGTTGTAGAGCTCCTCTGCACTATAAAAATTACCACCAAAGCAGACTCCTGAAAAGTCCCCAGCGAGGTTAAAAACAAAGCCATTTTCAGAACATCCTTTTTCTATGTCAAAGAGTTTCACAGTTGTGTCGTTTCCTGCCCAGCTAACAATGGCTCCAAATTTTTCAATCATTCCTCTTTCAGTTTCAACAGGAAAAATGCCTTTGACTTTGTATTCAAGGATTAATAAACCATCATCACATTGGTAAACTTTTTCAGGAACGGTTAGTTGTCTTCCCATCAGTTGAGCATTTATAAATGGCCATTCCATAGGGTAAAACGTAAGAAGAAACACGTTCAGTCCTTCGTGGGCGGGTGTTACCTTAAGTATGAGGGCTGGAAATGTTGCTGGGCCATTCTTGATTTTAATTATATAAGAAGTTACAACTGACGAAATATTTTCTACTTGAGATAAGATATCTGCTGGGATATTCTCATCACTACTGTTATTAGAGGATATTTCTTCTATTAGTTTTGGTGAATTTTTGGGTTTATGTTCTAACTTCTTTCCTGTAAAGTGTGCTGATGGCTTAAATGATAGTTTGTAGTGGATTAAGAAACCTAAAGAAAAAGCGGTGATAGCAGCAGATATAGCTATTATAATGTTAAGGAACGTTCTCATTTAACTCTTCGAGCTCCCTTTTAGCTTCTGCTGAGAGAGGACTTGCAGGTTTAAGTTTAATACATTTTCTTAAAAACCTTATGCCCTGTTCTCTTTTTCCTTCATGTAAGTATATTTTACCAAGTTTACAGTATGGTTCCTGAATGTTCGGATGGAGTTCTATGAGCTGATAGTATATCTCCTTTGCCTTTTCAATCTGCCCTTCTTTCTGTAGCAGTTCTGCAAGTTTAAGATAAGCGGGGGCAAAATCGACGTTGTTCCTTATAGCAAGAATAAGTTCTTTTTTAGCTTTTTCTGTATTTCCTGCTTTTTCATCGAGAAGTGCAAGTCTGTAATAGGCCACTTCTGGGGTGAGGTAAAGAGGGTTGGAAAGTGCTTTTAAGTAAAATTCTCTTGCTTTATCAGGTTTTCCCTTTTCCTCGTATAGGATTCCCAGATTAAGCCAGGCTTCTGAGAAGTCGGGCTTCATGGAAATTGCTTTTCTAAGGAAGCGTTCTGCTTTGTCTAAGTCCCCTCTCT
>NZ_JALVIW010000017.1:0-1932 GCF_027028515.1 Desulfurobacterium sp.
ATATCTAACTGCCTCACAATAAACTACTATTTACTTTATTTACATTTTGTTTACGGTTTATTTACATTTCTGTTACAACTATCGCTATTAGTATTATAGCCCCCTCTAAGTAAACTATCAATAACCTTGTTTAAATGAAGCCACTAAGGAATCTCACCAAAACTTTTTAAAAAGTAATTTGAACTTTTGAGAAAAAGTGGTAGTATTATATTAAACTTCAACTCCTATGGAGGTTAGATGAAAATACCCTTTAAAGCCGTTTACGATATGTGGGTAAAGGTTTTACAGGATTCAAAATCTCCGAAAACGGTTGTAAAGTATAAAAACTACCTGCGTGGCCTTGTAGAAAGGCTTGGAGAATTTGCGATTGAAGAAATAAACGATAAAAAGACATACATAATAGGCTATGCCGTGGCTACCTTAAACGGAAAAACAGCAAGAAAGAACTTCTACAATTCGTGGAATTCCTTTAAGAGATTTGTTAAAGACTACTACAATATAGATCTATTTGAACTTCCTAAAGACTTTAAAGGTAAAAATACCGTTAAAAAACCTAATCCCTTAAAAGAGGAACACTTTCAGGCGTTAAAACAGGTAGTTTGCAGTTTACCCGATAGAGAAACAAATCGGGAAAGAAACATTTCCTTAAAACTTGTGTTTTACCTTATGGGATATGCAGGTTTAAGGCTGGGAGAGGCACTTTTAGTACGGGAAGAAGACCTTTTTTTCAAAACAGATGAAACAGGGAAAGAGTATGTAAAGGTTCTTATTCACGGTAAAGGAAATAAAGAAAGAACTGTTCCCATATTCAAGCAGGAAGTAGTAGATTACCTGAAAAAGTTTAAAGACTACCTGCCACCGAACCTGACACATCAGGCTGTTAACCATAGGCTTAAGTACCTTTACCGAAAGGCCGTTGTTCAAATCTTAAAAGAAAACCCCGAAAACTTTTATCCTCACAGGTTAAGAGATACATATCTAACAAGGTTGGCCGACAGGAAAATCGATATTAGGGTACTACAGGAACTTGCCGGCCATTCAAGTATAGAAATGACAAGACGATACCTTGGAGTTTCACAGGAACAGATGTTAAAAGAAATCCAAAAGGTCGACTTTTAAAACAATATATTCGTTCTATGTTTTATTATTTTGCAGTATTTACGGCTGATTTCAATATTAACCCAATACCTATTATTCATTTCGCATACATATCCCACCGTTCCCGAACCGGCAAAAGGATCTAAAACCACATCTTCCTCAAAAGATAATCCTCTCACTATCATACTTATAAGTGAAGCAGGAAACGGTGCAGGATGCAACCTATTCTTTTCAGGCTGAAAGTTCCATATTCCTGAAGATAGTTTCATAAATTCCTTTTTTGTTATTTTGGTTATTCCTTTTCTCTTTCTTTTCCACTCATTTTTGTAGAGAATCAAAAACCCTTCATAAGGAGAATTTATGTAAGGTGAGGAAGCACTTAACCAGCTTCCCCACGCCGTTAACTTGGTAATTGTAGGATCAGTCCAGAATCCAATTCCATGATGTTTGAAACCTATATCCATACATAAAGTATTGATATCCATCAACGGACTAAACCTAAACTCTCTATCACCACAGGAAAAGTAGTGATTAATAACCATTCGTCCGTCATCGGCAAGAACTCGATAACATTCTCTAAATACCTCTTTTAAAAAAAATAGGTATTCATTATAAGGCTTTTTATCCTTATATGTATCGTAATCTTTACCAACATTGTAGGGTGGAGAAGTTACTATCAGATTAACTGTCTTATCAGGAATTTCCCTTAGTGTTTTTAAGCAATCTGCATTTACAACTATTCCTCTTTTGGTTGTAAAATAAATATCTTCTTTAGAAATTGATTCCTTGATTTTCTCAAAGTTTTTCTGCATACTAATTCCTCCACTAAAGAAT
>NZ_JALVIW010000018.1:0-509 GCF_027028515.1 Desulfurobacterium sp.
GTCGTGAGGCAAGGCTGAAGCAGATAAAACTGCTTTATAAAAAACTTGAAGAGCGGAATTTAAAGTAAATGCAAAGGTAGGGGTTTAGGCTATGAAGGGAAAAGTTATTGCTCTTGGCTCTGTTTTGTTGTTAACTGCTTCCTGTTCTACTATGCAGGTAAAGAGCAGTTTTCAGGTAGAACCACTTTTAACGCCTTCGGTAAAAAAAGTATGCTTTAAAAATAGTTTCAAGCAAGAAGAAAAGATTCCACCTGCTTTTTTTAAAAAGCGTGTTTTTTTAAGAATGTATCAACCACTAAAGGTTGCAGAAGTATTCAGGCTTGTTGGAGTTAGTGCTGTTTCTTCAACGGATAAAAAAGTATACATCCCTGCTTTTAAGGGAACGGTAAAAGAGCTTGTAAAAATCGTTGAAGATAAAACAGGAGAAAAAGCATTTTATACAAAAGACGGAATTGTTTTTAAAGAAAAGTATCTTGCCTCTTATCCTGTATTTTTTCCTCTAGACGATA
>NZ_JALVIW010000018.1:519-1916 GCF_027028515.1 Desulfurobacterium sp.
ACACATACAATTAGGGATACCTAAGGATAAAAAAATCCCTATTTCTGTATTAAGAGCTGCTGCTAAAAAACCAGGATTACTAGGTAGAAGAGCAAGGTTAGCTTTAACTTTAATTCGGTAGCGGTTTATGGAGGTAGAGAAGTTCATAAGTTCATTAAGGATTTCCTTACTAAAAGGAGCAAAATTACCAACATAAAGCTAAATCTTATTTTGATTGAGTACAAAAAGACAGGTGAGAAAGACATAGGATTCAAGTGGTCGGGCAACAACCTTATGTACAGCAGCACAGGAAGTAGTGGGACAACCTTAACACTAAAGGGAGACAGCAGTTTGAGTCTTGTCTTTCAGGGAAGCAAGTTTTCTCTTAGTGCGTTTTTGGGGTATCTTGAGAAGACCGGAGAGGTCAGGGTGCTGAAAAACATTCTTTTCTCTGTAAAAAACGGAAAAGAAGCAACAGTTGAAGATACTACACTTTATCCATATGTGAAGCAGATAGGGATAACTACCGTCGGAACACAGCAGAACACAGCTACAGCTCAGACAGTTGATTTTGGAGAAAGCAAAAGTGGTTTTATCTTAAAGGTTGTGCCTAAATACTATCCTTTAAGCAACTTACTTGATTTAAAAGTAGAGCTCAACAAGGAAAAAGTCCTTTCCTACATTACGGTAAAAAGTGGTGAATACGAGGTAGAAAGGCCGATAGTGGATACAAAAATTTTGACAAGTGAGTTTTTAGAGAAACCTGATTCCGTATTTGTAATGGGTGGAATCATAAACAGGGAATCTTCAAGAGAACTAATTACTCCGTTTGGAATAAAAAAACTCGGCAACAGAAAAGAAAAAACAGAGTACAGCTACCTGTTTGTGGTAATCATTCCGGAGGTTATAAGGTATGAAACCTGCCCGTAGTGGAATAGCGTTAATCGAAGTAATTATGGCACTTATGATAGGAACTGCACTTGTTTTTATCGGGATATATGAAATTGAAAGGTATAAATATCTCCGTGATATGGAAAAGGGAATCAACACTATGAACATTCTTTATAGAGACTTGCGGGTTCTTGAGTCAAAAGCAAAAGATGTGGACGGTGACGGGTACTATGAACCGTTAAAGGAAACAAGCACAGAAGAGATACCCAATACCGTTTCAGTTCAAAAAAACGACTTATGGGGAAATCCTATCAAGTACTGCACATGGGATCTTGGAAGAAAGAATACGGTTGATCCTGATTACTCTGACAACAATCAACCACCACCGGTTAGTGGTTTAACAATAAGGCTTATATCGGCAGGATCCAACGGTGTATTTGATACAAACTGTGACGATACCGAAAAGCAGGAAGACGATCTGGTCGTAGATGGATATCAGGACGAAACAAAGCTTGTTGCTCTCGGGG
>NZ_JALVIW010000019.1:0-16178 GCF_027028515.1 Desulfurobacterium sp.
GAAATTTTTATAATTAGAACAAGGAATAAAGTTGAAGGTTTTCCTTTTGCAAGTGTTGAGAAAATTTTGAAGAGAAAGGAGGAAGCAGTTAATAAAACTCTTCTTCTTTTAGAATCTCTTATTGAAAGTGGAGAAATTCCTGACTTTGTAGAGGTAGTAGAGAATGGATAGAGTTACTATTTTAGAAGAAAAACTCGTTCCTTACGGCAAACTTGTTCTTCTTGGAGCTGGGAGGCTTGGAGTTAGAGTTTTTGAAAGGCTTGTTATGACTCATAGAGGTGGATTTTCAAAGATTACCGTTTTTGATGGAGGAACAATAGAAGAGAATGACTACTATCATATTCTAAAAGGAGCACTTCCAAAAGAAAACAAAGCTTCTTTTTTGAAAAGACGCTTTCTTACGCCTGATACCCGCTATAAAGAGATAGAGGCTTTTTCCTTTGATTTTTCTGAAAGTAATATCGACTGTCTGGAAGATGCATCAGTTGTCATATCTACAATAGCAGGAGGGGATACCATTCCGCTTGTAGCTACAGTTGGAAAATTTTGTATTGAGAAGGGAATTCCTTTTATTACCACTAACGGTGTATTTGGTTTTGGTGATGAAGAGGTGGGAACCTTTATTTCTCTTGCTTCAGTTGAAAGGGGGCCTGCACTGTTTTTAAAAGAGTACGATTTTCCAGCTTCTTCCCCGTTAACTGCGTTTATTGGCACAGGAATTTTGATAAAAGATGGCTTGCCCATTTCCCCCATTATTCTTGATAGAGTTGCAGATGCAATAGCAATTCAAGTTTTAAAATTTCATCAAAGGAGGAAATGTGGAAGAAATTATTGAAAAAGTGCTTTCTGGTGATTTGGAAAGTAAGTATGAATTGATGGAAAAAGGGAAACAGAATCCTTCTGCATTACTTAGAGCTTTAAAGGGACTTTCTGAAGAAGAGCTAATTTGCCTTGGTTCTTCTTACAAAGAGTTTCCGTTTGGGTGTGACTTGAATGAAGTTCTTGTTGATGTTGTAAGTTTGAAGCAAAGTCTCACAGAGATTAAAGGTGGTTTCCGCCTTGTTGATAGATTAGGATTTCCGGTTCATGTTTGCTCGTATGCTGTTGCAGATATAGCTGAAAGAGAAGGAGTGACACCTTTTGAATTGATGAAAGATCTTCGCAATCTTACAGATATGCCTGTGGATGTTGACCATTTCGGTAAATACGGGCCTATGAGGTATCCTGAAGAGATAGTTAAATGTCCTGCCGATTGTTATAGAAGTGGTAAACCTTTTAACGGTTGTCCTCGCGGAAGGATTCATAAGAGGCTTGAAAATAAGGAGAAAGCATTTTCTTACGAAAAAGATTTGTGGCCAAGCGTTGTTCAATCAATAAGCGTTAGTCTAATGGCTTTTCAAAAAAACACCTCTCATGCAGCGCCGCCTGAAGAAACTCTATCTGTTATAGAATTTGCGAAAAAGCACGGTAAAGGTGTTGGTGCAATTATCTGTGTTGGAGATGGTGAGGAAGAACTTGCAAAGGGTATTAAAGCTTGTGTAGATTATAAAATAGACGAAGTGGTTATAGAGGGTGGCCCTTATAACTGTGCTGGAAATAGGGTAAGAGCTTTTGGCGAAGCTGTTGTGATGGCAAGGATTCTTTCGCCAGGAAAAATTGTTGCGACGAACGGACAGTATGAAGATGAGTTGAGATTTGGTCTGAAGTGTGGGTTAAACAGTGTTATAAGTGGTTTTCCCGGTAATCACCACGCATACATGTCAGGTTACATGCCTGGTGAAGCTACAGTAACAAAATTTGGACTTCCAAAGGTAGTAGAAGTTATGGCTGAAGAGGTTACGGCTTCACCTTTTCCAGTTCCGGCTGATAGAGGTACGACGGAAATAATAGCCAAGTCGGCAAAGTTTTTAGGATTGGATTCTATATATCCTTTTGGCAAGATCGGAGGTATCTTTATAGGAGATGCTCACTGGTTTCTCCTTCTGACTTCTCCACTCAGTGCTAAGTTAAAGTTGAAATACAGCCTTAAAGCTCTTGTGGAGGAGCTAAAACGGAGAAACATTAAAAAGCTTGGTTTAATAGGTGGTAGGTTTATCGCCTGGGGAATCGCAAAAGCTGTTGCTCCCTTTGTTGAAGAGATAAGAATTAGTGATAGGGATAAAGCTGTTGAAACTGTTACGGTTGTTCATCTTGATAAAAATCTTCCAGTAAAGATAATTGGTTGCAACGGTGATGATGATACATGTATAAATAATTCGCAAGTTAGTGTTGTTTGCTCTTTTATCCCTTCGCTTATAAGGAAATTCCGCGGTTTAGAGAATGTTATAACACTTGAAGATTGATAGAAGTGAGATATAATCAAATTCCAAATTTGCTTTAAAGGGGTGAACGATGAAAAAACAGACAGCTCTCGTTCTTGGTATCGTTGCATCCTTTGCAATTGCAGGATGCGGTAGCAATAGCAAGCCAGAACAATCACAGAAGCAGCAGGCTGCACCTATGACAGCTAAGAAGCTTCCTCCGGGGCATCCGCCTATTGGAAACAAAACAGCTCTTCCACCAGGACATCCAGACATAAGCGGCATGAACGGAATGGGAATGCCTCCCCACGGTATGGGAATGAAGGGTGGTATGATGCCTGGTATGCATCCTCAGTCTATGACGAAATTAACAAAACCTGTAGAATTACCGGAAGAGGTTAAAAAAACATGGAAATTCGCTGACGTTATAGTCATTGATAAAACTACTGGAAAAGTTATCAAGGAGGCTAAAGTTAAGGCAGGGGATGTTATTAAAGTGGGAAATACAGAAATAAAAATCCTTTACATTGTTCCTGATTTAAAGTTGATGAACAATGCTTACACATCTGCATCAAATGAGCCCAATAATCCGGCTATAATTGTAAAAGCTACGCAAAATGGCAAAGTAACGTTTGAAGGGCCCCTTTATCAAAAGTTTCCTCAGATATTCACAATTAACAATCCAAAATATGATGTAAAGCTTAAGGGTATTTCAAAAGGTTAATTTTCGGGGGCTTGCCCCCCTACATTTTTTTGAAAAAGCATAGAGCTGTTTTATTGGTCGCAAATTGATCGCACACTGCGATCAATTTTTCCGTTTCGTTCCTTTATATTCCCTATATTTTTTGTCCAGAGGGTAAGTAATATTATAATTAAGGTCGAAAAACGCTTTTTTTAAAAGGTTTTAATTGGTGCCCGGGGCGGGAATCGAACCCGCACGCCCGCAAGGGCAAGGGATTTTGAGTCCCTCGCGTCTGCCAGTTCCGCCACCCGGGCTTTTTTGGTATTCTTAAGATTACTATGTGTAAACATAAAATAGGCGGAGGAGTTATGAATGCAAGAGTAGGATTTATTGGTGGTGGCAGAATGGCAGAGGCTTTGATTGAGTCAATTATTGCTTCACGTAAAATTAAGCCCTGCAATATAAATGTTTCTGATGTTAATGAAAAGAGACTTTGTTATTTAAAGCAAACATTTGGGATTAATACTTTTATTTTGAACACGGAAGTCGTTGCTCTTTCGGATATTATTGTGCTTGCCGTCAAACCTCAAGTTATGACGGCCGTTTTGAATGAGATTAAAAATGCGGTTATTCCTCAACAGTTGATTGTTAGTATAGCTGCCGGTTATCCTATTGAAAACATTGAGAATATTCTCGGTAAAGATAAAAAGATTATCAGGGTTATGCCTAATATACTTGTTAAAGTTAGTGAGGGTACAATAGCTTTTAGCAGGAATATTAATGTTTCTGATGAGGAAATAAATCTTTTTAAAGGGCTATTCAGTACTGCAGGAGAAGTTATAGAAGTGGAAGAAAAGTTGATGGATGCTGTTACTGGTCTTTCAGGTAGTGGTCCTGCTTTTATATTCCTTATGATTGAGGCTCTTGCAGATGGTGGCGTTAGAGCAGGACTTCCAAGGGATACAGCTTTAAAATTAGCAGCTCAGACAGTTAAAGGTTCTGCGGAGATGGTTTTAAAAGGTGAACATCCAGAGGTTTTGAAGGATAATGTTATTTCACCTGCCGGTACGACAGCTGAGGGGATAGCGAAGCTTGAAGAGAAAGGTGTTCGTTCTGCCTTTATAGAGGCGGTATTTGCTGCTTTTAAGCGTTCAAAAGAAATATCAGAACTTATAAAGAAGTGGTGATGAAGAAGGTAAGGCCAGAGAAGAAATTTTACAGACAATTTGTTGGAAAGAAAGGTGTATCTTTTGAAGTAAGTGCAGGTGAAAGTGACTTGTGGATATATCTGCCCGGGATTTTCTCTTTTTCTGAAAATCTTAAAAAGGTGATTTTAGAATATCTTATTTTGCTGAGAAAGCAACTTGAAGCTTATATAAAAGAAAATCCTGACTTTTATTCCAGCCTTGTGCCTGTGAAGGTTGATGATCTGTTGTTGCCGGAAATCGTAAAAACTATGTTGAATGCTTCTCAGAAAGTTGGTGTTGGACCAATGGCGGGCGTTGCTGGTGCGATAAACTATTTTGTAGGAAAAAAGTTGGAAGGGCTGGGCTTTAGCCAGTACATAATTGAAAATGGCGGAGATGTTTTAGTTTTTTCAAAAGAGAGAAGAGTTTTAAAGCTTTACACGGGAAATTCTAAAATAGATGAAACTATTGGATTGAGGATTCCTGAAGGGAAATGGGGCGTTTGTAGTTCTTCGAGCAAAATCGGACACTCTTTGAGTTTTGGAAATACCACAATAGCTACGGTTGTTGCTGAGGATGTAGTTATTGCCGATTGTGCGGCAACTTTTCTTGCCAATAGCAGGACTTTTGAGGAGTCGGTTGAAAAAGCAGAAATATTAATTGGAGAAAAAAAGATAGCAGGTGTTTTTTGTGTTATTGGAGACAAAATTGTTGTTAATGGGAATTTGGAAATGGTAAGAATAGTTTAAGTGATATAATAATGTTTGGAAGCTTAGTTTGAGTAAGTTTTTAGCCTCTTTTTGTTTATCGGAAAGGTGAATTTAAAAGACTTTAAAGCGATTTGATGAGATTAGCCATTTTCCTCCAGCGATAGAAATGGTAAGAAGATGTAGAATACTAATTGAACATCCACCGCAGAACTGGAATGGTGTATTCCACATAAAAACTAAATAGCAGAGGATTATATGGAAATTTTGTATGCTCTTGCCTTTTATTTTAAGAAAGGTATAGGTCTAAAAACAATAAAGAAGCTTATAGATAGATATGGAAGTTTTGAAATAGCTTTTAAGTCTGGAGAGTTTGATTTAAGGGAGGAACTTTTAAGGGCAGAGAAAGAAATTAAAAAAGCACAAACATTGGGTGTAAAAATAGTTCCTTTTACAGAAAAGGCTTATCCTTCCATCTTGAAAAAAATATCAGCTCCGCCACCCGTACTTTACATTAAAGGGGAGATAAAAGATGGTTTCTCCATTTCTATTGTAGGTTCAAGGAAGTGTTCTTCTTACGGTAGGAAGATTGCCTATCAGCTTGCATCATTTCTTGTTTCCCATGGTGTGTCGGTAGTTAGTGGGCTTGCTTACGGGATAGATACGGCAGCTCATAAAGGGGCAGTGGAATCTAAAGGTGTTACCTACGCTGTGCTTGGTTGTGGTATAGATATAAATTATCCTTCCGGGAATAGGAATTTGAGAGAGAGGATTCTTGAAGAGGGTGGTGCTTTGATTTCAGAGTTTCCATTTGGTACACCACCTTCAAAAGAAAATTTTCCAAGGAGGAATAGGATAATAAGTGGCCTTTCTGTTGCTACGGTTGTTGTTGAAGCTAATGAAAATAGTGGCGCGCTTATAACAGCTGGTTTTGCCCTTGAGCAGGGTAGAGATGTATTTGTTGTACCCGGCAATATTGATTCTGTTTTCAGTAGGGGAAGTAATAGACTTTTAAAGGAAGGAGCAACGCCTATTGTTGATTTTGAGGATATATTTGAAGAACTTCCTTACCTTAAAACTGAGGAAAACCATCATTGCGGAATAAATGATAAATTTCAGCCAATTATTGATGTTCTTTTGAAGGGAGATGCTCATATTGATAAAATAGTTGCAGAAAGTGGACTTCCTTACTGTGAAGTTATTACGCTACTTTTTGAGCTTGAGTCAGAAGGTGTTATTAGATCTGATGGAAATAGATATTTTTTGGTTAAAGGAGGTAATTTTGCGAAAGGCGGAAGTTAAAAGGAAGACGGAGGAAACGGACATAAAAATAAGAATAGACCTTGATGGTGTGGGAAAATACAAGATTAATACGGACATTCCTTTCCTTTCTCATATGCTTGAGCTTTTTTCTAAACATGGAGGTTTTGATTTAGAAATAACTGCAGCTGGGGATGTTGAAGTTGATCATCACCATCTCATAGAGGATGTGGGAATCGTGATGGGTGAAGCTTTTAGTGAGGCTTTGGGAGATAAAAGAGGGATTAAAAGGTACGGTAGTTTTATCCTTCCTATGGATGAAACGCTTGTGATGGTTGCGGTTGACCTTTCAGGAAGGCCATACTTTGTTTATAACAACTTTCCTGAGATGAAAGTGCTTAACGGAATTGAGTTTGACTTGTGGAGAGAGTTCTGGAAATCTTTTGCATTTTCATTAAAGTGCAATCTTCATATGAATTTATTTTATGGATTGAATCTTCATCACATTGCGGAAGCTTCTTTTAAGGCTGTTGCAAGGAGCTTAAAGGAAGCTGTTTCTATTGATGAACGTTTTAAGAATAGCATACCTTCAACCAAAGGGATAATTTGAATTGGAAAAAAGATATGAATTGGGACTGATAGCCACAGGACTTTTAACGATAATAGCAAGATACCTGCCGATAAAAATTCCTGCTAAGGCTGAAGAGAAGATAGAGAGATTAGAGAAATCTTTTGCGAATCCGGAGCTTGTAGATTGTTATAAGAAACAGTTAGGGCTTGAAAAAAAAGAGAAAGAAATGAAACTTATGTTTGTTGTCATGGTGGCTACAAAACCTGCCATCATCTTTCCGTATATCATCTTACCCATGAGGTTTGAAAGGTGTTTAGGAGCTTTTCCTGTTAACGCGTCATCGCCGGAAATATGAACAAAGTAGATGTCGGGGTGTTCCAGGACTGCTTCTCTTATCCCATCTTTCATGTCGTCAGAGTTGGCAATGATAAGTTTGGCCCCTTTGTCAACAAGGTCATCCACAAGTTCGGGAATTGTGATGCCCGGACGATCCGCAGGATTGGCTTTGTCAATGTAGATCATTTTTACACCTTTGAGCTCTTTTTCTACCTCTTTCGCAGCTTCATAATGTGCCTGGCTCCATCCGTGGTCATTGTAAGGCCCTACTAAGAGAACACCAAATATGAAGTCTTTTGCCTGTGCTGAAACCGCGAAGAAGAGGGAAAAGAGACAAAGAAAAAAGGCATTTAGAAATTTTTTCATCACCTCTCCTCCTGATAAAGTTAGAGTTTCATTGGAAAGGAGATTTTAACATATTAAGGATTGCAATATTAGAAAAAGAAGGGGCTCTTGCCCCTGAAATGTTAAAAGTGGATAAAAGTCTTATTTTTGTGTGGAAATAGCCTTTGTTATTTTTTCTTTTGCTTTTTGAAGAAGGTTTAGTTCTTTGACTAATTTCCTTATGTAGTTTTTATCGGGAAACGAAATAGCATCTCCAGGGCAAAGTGTTTTACATGTTGTACAACCAACCATACAGTTGTAAGGTCTTGAGACTATAGGTCTGTTTTTTTCAATGTCCCAATCAAATACCTTTTTGCCGGCACATGTGATGAAGCAGATGCCACAGCCTATGCACTTCTGATAATTTATTTCAGGATACCATTCGATCTCTTTTCTTTTCATACCCCACCATAGTTCTTCAGATAGGTCTTTTATCTCTCTGCCAAGTAGATCTTTCATGTTATCCTCCGTTTTAGGTTTAATTATAATTTAGACAATAATCAAATAAATTTCAAGAGTTTAAAACAAAAATTTTAAAAGTCGGAAAAACTGCAGTTTGCCTGGTCTAAAGATTATCAGTCCAATTTTTTTATTTTTTAATAAAATAACTTTAAATTATAAAATTCTTAAAGGGGGCTGTTATAAGAAAACTTCTTGCCTTGTCGCTTTTTGTAAGTATTCTTACTCTTTCAGGTTGTAACGGTTTTTAAGCGTCTAGGTAGTAAGAGATGGATTGTATAAAGGCTATCCTACCTTTGGTATAGATTTCAGATTAGGGGTATTTAACCTTCAATTTGCCACTTATACTGAGAAAGTTGGAGCTTATGCAGGTCAGGATGCTGATAGGCGATATACCGGTGCATTGTCTATAGAATGGTAATTGGGGGAATTCTTCCCCCTTATTTTAAATCAGTTCTTTGTGGTAGCTTTTTATCATGCCAGGGTAAAGCTTTTCTATAAATCCAACAACCTTTTCAAGTGTTTCATCAACTTTTTTTGATGATGTCGAGACCGATACAATGGCGATTACGGCAGTTTGCCATTTGTCATGTGCTTCTGCTTCGCAGATGGCAACGTTAAACTTATTTTTAACTCTTTCTTTGATTCGTTTGACTACCATTCTTTTCTCTTTTAAAGAGTGGCTGTGGGGTATGTAAAGTTCTACTTCAAGATAGCCTATGGAGACCATTTTACACCTCACACAGAGAGGAGTGCTCTCAAAAGAATTGTAGCGTAGCTTCCCGGTGGTAAGATAAATTGTATGGTAACATCCTTTTTTGTTTTTGAAACTATTTTGAAATTTTCCGGAATAACAACAGCTTTTCTTTGACCGTCAGTCATTACTTTCATTCCGGCAATTTCCATGTCAAATACAGAAGGGGTAACTTTTTCTTCTTTAAATACTTTTTTCATTACTTTTTTAAGAAGAGAATCCTCCGGCGGTAAATTCTTTCCGGTATAAGGTATCTGCAGGTTTTTGAAATATTCAAAGTCGGGAACCTCTAAATAAAAGTAAAGTTTCCAATTGTTTATGAAGGGAACTTGTCTGTATGAGTATTTATTCAATATATATTCGCCAAGAATGCGGTTAAAAAGGTAGCTTTGAAAAGCGAAGTTAAACATAACTCTTATATTTTTGGGAAGGATTCGGAAAGCTTTTTCTGCAGGAAGCCCTTTTAGTAGTCCTCTTAGTAGATCTTTTTCATACTCTTCAAGTGTTGGCTTTAGTACTTTATATATGTTCTGCCAATCTGTGAGCATATCTATTTTTTCTTTTCCTAAGAAATAAACCTTTAAAGCCTTCACAAAGTCACCCTTTAAAATGTACCTTAGAACGAAGTCGTCTCTGCTTTTAACGCTTCCAAACCTTTGTTCTCCAAAATAATTTGGGAATCCGTACAGTTTAACTGTTTGAAGGTTTCTGTAAAATTTTTCCCTCATTGATTTTTCAAAATTTCTAATTTTTATTGTAAATTTGTTGCCGTAGATATTTCCAATAGTCAAAGGTTTTTTGGATTTTCCAATAAACTTGATTTCAAAGGAAGAATTAGATTGCCTTTTGCCGACCCTCCATCTGCCGTCGTTGTAAAAAGATAATTTTTCTTCGGTGATTTTCCCCGAAGGCACCGTTATATACTGTGTCGTTACGGCATATTTATCCTTTAATCCTGCAAATCCTATGGATTTAAGTGAAAATTTTAAGAGTTTTGATATTATTCTAACTGCTTCCAAAGTAGATACATTCCTCTTTTTAAGAATAAAAACATCAAAGGCGCCTTCACTTACAACTTTTAAGGCTGGAACTTCTTCAACGACAAAGTCCTCAGGAATCTTTTTTATGTGGGAGTACAGTTTCATCGTTTAAATCTGTTTAGTAAAGTTTTTTATGATTTTCAGGCCATCTTCTGTAAGAATGGATTCGGGATGAAATTGAACGCCAAATAAGGGGAACTGTTTGTGCCTTATGCCCATAATTTCTCCGTCATCTTCACTTTCTGCCGTCACTATAAAATCTTCAGGGAGAGTTCCCCTATCGATTACAAGGGAGTGATATCTAATGGCAGAAAAGGGATTTTTCATTCCTTCAAAAAGATATTTTTCATCATGTTTTATCAGGGAAGCTTTGCCGTGCATAAGTTTCTTCGCTCTTATTATTTTTGCACCGAATGCGTAACCTATTGATTGATGACCAAGGCAGATACCTAAAATCGGCAGTTTACCAGAAAACCTTTTTATCACCTCTACAGAAATACCTGCTTCTTTAGGTGTACAGGGACCTGGAGAAATTACAATGGCTTCAGGTTTAAACGTTTCAATTTCATCGATCGTTATTTCGTCGTTTCTTTTAACGGTAATATCTGCACCGAGCGTCCCGAAGTATTGAACAATGTTGTAAGTGAAAGAATCGTAGTTATCTATCATAAGAATCATTGTTCGTTTACCTCCTTCAAAGCGGTGCATATTTTATTGCACCAGTTACTTAAAGCTATAACATAATCTTTGTCAGGAATTGGGTTTAGCACGATAACTTTTGCACCTATTTCAGAGGCTATTTCATTTACAAGAGTTTGAGGTTCACCCTTTTCGGCTATTACAATTTTGACATTTTCCTTTTTTCCTTTTTTGATAAGTTCTTTTATGATTTCCGGTTTAGGTTCTTCTTCAGGATTGTTAACTATATAGCCTATGCATTTGATGTTTATAGTTTCAAAGAGAGGTTCCCATACGGGGTGAAATGCAATAACTTTTCTATTTTTCAATTTTGCCGTGCATTCATTAACTCTTGAAATTAACTGTTGTATCATAGCACTATAGTCGTCAGCCCTTTTTTCATAATATGTTTTTTTTTCGGGGTAGAACTTGCTGAGTTTATTAGCCATTTCGAAATACACGTCTTCCATTAAAATTGGATTTGTCCATATGTGATACCCGGCTTTTTTTATAAAAGGGTACTTTTTTGAGAGGAGTTTTCCTATGTTGAATACCTTTTCCCTGTTATCGATTCCTTTAAGTATCCAATTGTCAAGGCCCAGCCCATGAATTACTATTAGTTTTGCCTTTTTTAATTTGGCAATGTCTGAAGGTTTCATTTCGTATCCGTGGGGGGATTCACCTCCCTTTAAAATGGAATAGTATTTGAAATCTCTTCCGCCTAGATATTCTGCAACATTTTTCCATATCGGAAGACTTGAAACTATAAGAGGTTTGTTGGATTCTATATTGCAGCCGTAAACTGCCAGTCCTGTTAAAAGTGCAACTATGAGCAGTAGTTTCTTCATCGTTCCTCCGTAAATTTTGGTAAACTAACTGTGACAATTATAATTTATGCTGCGGAGAGAGATTATGTTAGACAGAAAGAAAACAATTCTTGCTCTTGAAGATGGGACATACTTTGAGGGAGTTAATTTTGGTGCAGAAGGTGAAGTGTCTGGTGAAGTAGTATTTACGACCAGTATGACAGGTTATCAGGAAATAGTGACAGATCCTTCTTTTAAGGGTCAGATAGTAACAATGACCTGTCCTTTGATAGGAAACGTCGGTGCTAACAGTGAAGACATTGAGTCTGATAAACCACAGGCAGAAGGTTTTGTAGTAAAAGAAATTTCTGAGGTTTATTCTAACTGGCGGGCAGAGTTTTCATTTGAAGATTATCTCAGGAAATATGGTGTTGTTGGAATTGCAAAGATAGATACGAGAGCCCTGGTTAAAAGATTGAGAGATGTTGGTACGATGAGGGGTGTAATTTCTACGGTTGATCTAAATCCTGAATCCCTTGTAGAAAAGGCAAAAAGTATTCCTCCTATGGAAGGTCAAAACCTTGTTGATGTTGTAACTTGTAAAGAGCCTTATGAGTGGAGTCAGGGAACGTGGAAGTTAGAGAAGAAAGGTTATTCAGAAGTTAAAAACTTTAAATACAGCGTTGTAGTTCTTGATTTTGGTATAAGAAAGAACATTCTTAGAAATTTGGTGGATGTGGGTATTAAACCTGTGGTTGTTCCGGCGAGTACGCCTCCTGAAGAGATTCTTAAGTATAATCCTGATGGCATATTCTTATCGTGTGGTCCTGGTGATCCGGCGGCTGTTGATTATGCGATAGAGACCATTCGTTACCTCATTGCAACGTTTAAAAAACCAATTTTTGGTATCTGTCTTGGCCACCAGCTTACAGCTCTTGCTTTGGGTGCTAAGACTTACAAATTAAAGTTTGGACATAGAGGTGCCAACCAGCCTGTTAAAAATCTTAAAAATGGTAAAGTAGAGATAACAGCCCAGAACCATGGTTTTGCTGTTGATGATAAAACGCTTCCTGACGAACTTGAGGTAACCCATTACAGTCTTAACGATAAAACGGTAGAAGGCTTGAAACATAAGTCAAAGCCACTTTTTACTGTTCAGTATCACCCTGAGAGTTCGCCTGGTCCTCATGATTCCAGGTACCTTTTCCGTGAATTTGCTAAATTGATATCAGACTATAGGGGAATTTGATAAAGGGGAGGAAATATTAACGATTCCTACGACGTTGCTATTGTAGGGCTTGGTGTAGCAGGTTGCTGTGCTGCTAAAGTTTTGGAGGGCAGTGGCCTGAAAGTTATTGCTTTTGATACGTTTAATTTTCCGAGGAAAAAGTTGTGCGGTGGCGGGTTAACATTAAAATGTTACCACCTTATTACAGATATTTTCGGTAAAGTTGCTCCTATAATCAGGAAAAAAGCAACGAAAATCTATCTTGTTAACAAAGAGTCAGTTCTTGAAGCGGTGTCTGATGTTCCTTTTGTTCTGTTTGTAGATAGAGAAGAGTTTGACAACTTTTTGTTTTCTAAGATTTCTCGTATTGTAGTTCATGACGGTGAGAAGGTAGTGGCTATAACAGAAGAGAAGGATGGCTATAGAATAGAAACATCTAAGGGTTTTTATAGAGCACGTTTCATTATAGGTTGTGACGGTGTGAACGGATTAACGCCAAGAATTTGTGGCATAAATTTAAAGAAAGCTTTAACGTTTGAAATGGATATTGAATCTGATACAAAGGAATCAGCGATTATAGATTTTTCTGACTTTAATTCAGGATACTACTGGATATTTCCGAAAGGAAATTTTTACACGACGGGATTTGGTGATTTTTCTACTGTTAAAATGAAAAATCCGGAAGTGGTTAATAAGAAGTTTAATGAAAAGTATAGGATTAAAGGGAAAGTGATTTCCAAGGGTGGGGCGTTTGTTCCAGTTTTTGATGGACAATTGTATCCTGGAAAAGGCAGGATATTTCTCACGGGAGACGCGGCGTCTCTTGTTGACCCATTTACCGGTGAAGGTATATATTTTGCCGCGTTGAGCGGCAAAAGGGCTGCTGAAAGTATTTTAAAATATTACGACAATCCACAAGAGGCGTTAGTTGTCTATGCACGTTTTCTTGATAAATTTGCTGCAGATTTTAAATGGGCACTTTTTCTAAGACGTTTGTTTTTTAGATTCAAAGGTGCAATGTTCAAAATTATGGAAACGAGTGATGAAATTCGTACTGTAGCAACTGATATAATTTCAGGTAACATAAGTTACCATGAAGCCTTTAAAAGGTTTGTTGCAAAATCCATCAAGTTACCAATGAGGTTTGTTTATGTTACAGGTTTCAATAAAAAGAGGCAGAGAAAAGAGGATAAAGGGCTTTCATCCCTGGATATATAAGAAAGATATTCTCTCTTTTTCAAGGAGACCAAAACCCGGTGAAATATGCATTGTAAGGGATTATAAGGGTGCATTTCTCGCCAAAGGATATATAAATCCGGATTCTTACATAGCTATAAGAGTTTTGACTTACAGGAAAGATGAGGAAATAGACCTTGAGTTCTTTGTCAGGAGAATTCGGGAGGCTTTTGCCTACAGAAAAAAACTGCTTTCGGATACTAATGAAACTACGGCGTTTCGTTTAATACATTCTGAGGCTGATTACCTTCCAGGCTTAGTTGTGGATAGTTATGATGGCTATCTTGTAGCTCAGTTTACAACACTTGGAATGGAAATTTTAAAGCCTTTGGTAGTGAAAGCTTTAGTTGAAGTTGTACAACCGAAGGGTATTTACGAAAAGTCAACCGTTCAGACGAGGGAGTTAGAGGGACTTCCGCTGTGTGAGCAAAAACTTTATGGTGAAATTCCTGAAAAGGTAACGGTACTCGAAAACGGGATAAAGTTTCGCGTTCAGATAATAGGCGGTCAGAAAACTGGATATTTTCTTGATCAGAGAGAAAATAAACTACTTTTTGCCAGGGAATTTGTCGATGAAGGTGATCGGGTTCTTGATGCATTCTGCCACTTGGGAGGATTCGGCATTCATGCAGCTGTGATAGGTAAGGCAGGAAGTGTTGTTGCCGTTGATAGTTCTGAGATGGCACTTGAGCTTGCGAAAGAAAATGCGGAGATAAACGGTGTAGTCGATAGATTCACTTTTGTGAAGGGTGACTGTTTTAAAGTCTTAAAGAAGATGCAGAAAGATGGTGAAATGTTCGATTCTATTGTCATAGATCCCCCTGCCTTTGCTAAGAGCAGAACTGTGGTAGAACAGGCAAAGAGAGGTTACAAGGAATTGTTCCTTAGAGGATTAAAAATGCTTAAACCTGGTGGAAAGATCGTTGTCTGTTCCTGTTCTCACCACATTACTCCACCTATACTTGAGGAAATTTTGCTATCGGCAGCTCTTGACACGAGAACGCCTCT
The DNA here is from genome assembly GCF_027028515.1 of Desulfurobacterium sp. NCBI lineage: Bacteria > Pseudomonadati > Aquificota > Aquificia > Desulfurobacteriales > Desulfurobacteriaceae > Desulfurobacterium > Desulfurobacterium sp. The sequence continues at coordinate 14,637 of NZ_JALVIW010000019.1, forward strand.
CAGGGTTCTTTACATAACTTATCAGGCTAAAGACCATCCGTTTGTTCTTCAAATACCGGAGTCAAGATATTTAAAATGTATATTCGCCAGACGGTTTGAGTGGGAGGTAAAATGACAGCGATAAGGAAGGCAGTTATCCCTGTTGCAGGTCTTGGGACGAGGTTTCTTCCAGCTACAAAGGCACAGCCTAAGGAGATGCTTCCTCTGGTTGACAAACCAGTTATTCAATACATTGTTGAAGAAGCTGTAAAGGCCGGTATCAATCAGATTGTTTTTGTAACGGGTAAACATAAGAGAGCTATAGAGGATCATTTTGATAGTAATTTTGAGCTTGAAACGGCCCTTGAAAAAAAAGGAAAGACGGAACTTCTTAAAATAGTGAGAGAAATAACCAACCTTGCAGAGATAATTTACGTGAGACAGAAAGAGCCTCTTGGACTTGGACATGCCATTTTGACGGCAGAGCCAGCGGTTGGAAATGAACCGTTCGCCGTGCTTCTTGGTGATGACATAATAGTTTCTGAAACGCCTGCCATAAAACAGTTAATGGAAACTTATGACCGTTATAGGTGTTCGGTTCTTGGTGTTCAGCATGTTCCAGAAGAGGAGGTTTCAAATTACGGTATCGTTTCCGGGCATGAAGTTGAGGAAAATGTAATTAAGATTGACAAGCTTGTTGAAAAACCAGCAGTTTCAGAAGCACCCTCAAACCTTGCTATTACAGGAAGATACATACTGACGCCAACTATCTTTGATATGCTCAGGTATACTCCGCCAGGAAAGGGAAACGAGATACAGCTAACCGACGCTATAGTAAGGCTTTCTATGAGAGAGGCTGTTTATGCGAAGGTAATGAAAGGTAATAGATACGATACAGGTTCAAAACTTGGATTTTTGAAAGCAACGATAGATTTTGCTCTTATGAGAGATGACCTTAGAGATTCTATCATAAATTATATGGAAGAAAAATTGAAAGAGAGAGGTAAAAAGAATGGCTGAAGGAATTATGCCGGTTAATGAGCCAAAGCTTCCTGACAGGCTTCCGGTGCTTCCTCTCAGGGATGTTGTAGTTTTTCCCATGATGATAGCACCTCTCTTTGTTGGAAGACCTTTTTCATTGAGGGCTGTGGAGGAGTCTTTAAAAGAGCATAAGCTTATTTTTCTCGCAACGCAGAAAGATAAAGATATCGAAGAGCCAAAGAGAGAAGATCTTTATGATATAGGTACTGTTGCCGTTATCCTGAAAGCGATGAAGATGACTGACGGCAGAGTAAAGATTCTGGTTCAGGGCCTTGGTAGAGCCAGACTTAAAGAGCTTGAGGTGGTAGATGACCACTTTGAAGCGGAAGTAGAACACATAGAAGAACCAGAATTTGTTGCGGAAAAATTAGAAGATGAAGCACTTATAAAGCTTATAAAGGATCAGATAGAAAGGATTGTCGCCCTTGGGAAGCAGATACCACCAGATATGGTGGCAATTTTAAGGAGTATTGAAGACCCGGGCAGACTTGCAGATCTCATTGCTGGACAGATAGAGCTTAA
>NZ_JALVIW010000020.1:0-15830 GCF_027028515.1 Desulfurobacterium sp.
AAGCACAATTTGTTGAGTCTTCAAGTACTGCAGAATACATCATCTTAGCCACGGGAAAAGGCTGCACGGTAGATCAGGCAAGAAACGACGCCAGAAAAGCAGCCATATGGTTTGTTCTCTTTGGTGGTGATAGGCCACTACTGCAGACATCAAAAGAGAGAAGAAAGGCAAAAGCTATACTGGGAGAAATTTTAAGAAATCCTCAGAATTATATAAGATGGGAAAGCGAACCAAAGTCAAAAAGGAAAGAAGGTCCTTACATCGTAATGTCTTTCCTGTTCAAAGTAGATGTGGAAGCCCTAAAGCAAAAGCTCCTTGACGAAGGCGTATTAGAGGCAACCGAAGAAATATCTGAAGAAGTTGGACTACCGTTCATTGCCGTCCTTCCAGCATCAAATGATGAGTTTTCAAAATTCGCGGTAACGGTAATTGAAGAATACCTTCAGGACAGAGATTACGAAGTTTACGTGCCGGAAGGAAACGAAAAGATTGACAAGATAATTAAAACTGTTGCAGCCCTTGAAGGAAAAACTGATCCGTACTACATGGAAGCGATGCAGGCTGGAAGTGACATTTTCGTAAAAGTGAAAACATCCGTGTGGAAAGTAAACAAATACGGGAGAACATTCCTTAAAGCATCAGCAGAGGCGAAAGCCTACGAAACAGCTACAGGAAAGCTCCTTGGTGCTTCAACAGGATTTTCACCAGAAAGAAATGTAACATCGCCTGAAGCAGTTGTTCAGGAAGCGACAAACGACCTTGCAGACAAAATTACACTCCAGATAAGAAAGGCGTGGATCAAAGAAACAAGAAAAGGAAAACCTTTCAAAGTCGTAGTTTTCTCCTCAGAGGATCAATTTAGAGACGTTGACAGAAGCCTTTACAGACTGTTTAGAAAACTTTCAAGGAGACCCATTAAACGTTTAGCTTCAGGAAAATCGGCAACAACCTACGTTGTGTATGTAAAAGACATACCAAACGCTTATGAACTCTTTATGAAACTTGAAGACATGTATTCTGGACCTGGAAAATTGGAAAAAGTTCTTGATACAGGTTCTCTCCTCATCATCAAAGCCGGTTCTGGTGATACAGATATAGAAATTGAATAATCCTCTGCCCCCGGCCGGGGGCAGTTTCAATCCTCAAATTTCCTATTAGTTGCCCTGCCTAAAAAAGTTAGTATATTTAAACTAACAAAAGTAAAATATCTGGAGGAAAAGATGAAAATAGCCGTTCCTGTAACTGAAGATAGAAGAGAAGCAGAAGTTACAGAATTTGGAAGAGCACCGTTTTTTGCGATCATAGAGGAAAACAATGTTAAGTTTGTTAAAAATCCGGGTAGTGAAGCTTCAAGCGGTGCTGGTGTAAAGGCCTCCCAATTTATAATTAATGGCGGTGTTGAGAAAGTTATCCTTAAAAAGCCTGCCGGTCCTCACGCTTCATCGGCATTGGAACAGGCAGGCATTGAAGTCGAAGTAAGAGAGGGACTGAGAACGTTAAATGAAGTTCTTTAAGTTTTCATAAACCTTTTTTACAGCTAATGAAAACGGAGACTCGGGGAAAATCTCTACTGCAGGTTTTCCCCCTAACATTGCATTTACGACATTCTTATCGTACGGTACATATCCGATAATTTCAGCATCTACCTCTTTAAGAAATTCTTCCACTACCGGAACAAAACCAGGATGAACGTCAAATTTGTTTATCACCCCTACCCTTTTTAAACCAAAATGATCAAGCACCTTTATCAATCTTTTAGCATCGGAAAGGGAAACTTCCGTAGGTTCAACAACCACAACAACGATATCACTTCCGTTAACACTCGCTACAACTGAACAACCTATACCAGCTGTAGCATCAACCACGATCAAATCCTTATCAAAAGACTCTGCCAATTTCTTTGCCTTAAATACGAGCTTACCTGAATTGGGGCGTCCAGGAAACAGCTGAGCAGAAACGAGATCAAAACCGTAAACGGTCTTACCCCACTTAACAACGCCGGGCACCGTCTCTTTAAAAAAGATCACAAAGTCGTGGGGACAGACGATAGAACAAACATTACAACCTTCACACAAGTCCTCATTCACGCGATAAACCTTTCCGTCCCTCTCTATACACTCGTAGGGACAGTGCCTTGCACATAAACCGCAACCGTTACACCTATTGTCATCTATGACGGCAATTCTTTCACCAGAAAGAGGCTCTTCCCCTTCCCAATCTTTAACATTTAAAAGTATATCAAGGTTCGGAGTATCTGCATCAGCATCAACAGCAACCAAGTCAATGTCTTTACCAAGTAAATAGAGAAGAGAAGCCGTTATAGACGACTTGCCAACGCCTCCCTTACCACTTGAAACAGTTATCTGCATGCTTCCTCCAAAATTCTATCCTTCAGCTCTTTAAAAACCTCCGCTTCCGGCAGATCAGTTTTAACAATGGGCCTGTTCTCAAAGTAACTTTTCATAACATTTTCACTGTAAGGGATTCTTCCAATTAGTTTTACCCCGTATCTATCACATAAACTCTCAACGACAGACTCATCACCGGTACCGCTTCTATTAATAACAACAACCGTCCTTCTCTCCAGCCGTTTCGTCACTTCAAGAATTTTTTCTAAATCCCTTACCCCAAAAGGCGTTGGTTCTGTAACAGCAACAACAACATCAACACCTTCAAGAGCTTTAAAAATACTGTTGCCAGCCCCAGCAGCCGTGTCAAATATTAGCTTCTCATACTTACCAACAGCGTAACGCCTCGTCTCAAGCAAAACCCTGTAGGTCTTTTCTTCTCCTTCAAGAAGTTCCCCTGTAATTAGGGGAAAGCCGTAAGGTGTCAAATTTTCATAGATTCTTCCGACAAACTTTCCACCCTCTTTTATTGCCTCCTCAGAAGGACAGATAAGTTTACAGCCTCTACAACCACCACAAAGTTCAGGTATAAGAATAGGTTTACCATCCCTTCCACTTATTATTGCACTGTCGTGACACGCATCAAGGCACCTTCCACAGGCAAAACAGGCATCGTGGTTAAAAACCGGCTGAAACAGATTCACATCCTTAACCTTGACAAGTTCCGTTGAAAGAAGAATGTGGTCATCCGGCGCTTCAACATCAAGGTCAGCAAGTGCAAAATCCTCAAGAAGAACCGCTATATTCGTAGAAACGGTAGATTTACCGGTTCCGCCTTTTCCGCCGGAAAACGCTATTATCATTAAGGAAACCTCCACCAAACTTTATTAGTATTTACAAACCGGACGGTAAAAAAAATTTTTACGCTGTAATCCGGGCAACAACATCTCTAAGCGTTCCTGAAGCACCTGTAACTGCTTCTATACCAAACTGTTTAAAGAAAAGCTTCGCCTTTTCTCCCATTCTGCTGGCAATTATCATGTTAACGTTCTTTTCCGCAAGCATCCTTGGAATCTGGCCTGCAGCATGCTCAATAGCAGGATTCGGGAAAATGGAAAGGTTAATATCTTCTCCTTCAACATCTATGATCGCGAAATAGGGGGCATGGCCAAAGTGCTCACAAATAGTTGAATCCAAACCGTTATCCTCGTTAACAGGGACAGCTATACGCATCCTTAACCTCCAAAAATTTTATTTGTCTTTACGTATTAATTAATACTATAACTTCTGAACGTCAACAACAAGGAAAAAAAAGGACTATGCCTCTTCTATATAGTAAAAAAGAGATATTGACTTCATGTAAAAATTTTGTAAAAATAGCTTCCGGCACGCTAATATTTAGCAAAGGGAGAAAAGGCAATGGTTTTTTCCTGGCTTCACCTTGCAGTTATACTCTTCATGGTTGGTGGATTGGCATTTGGTGCTGGCCCCTTAATGGCATCAACACTCTTATCCCACAAGATTAAAGATGAACTTTTATATACAACTTACGAATGTGGTATGGTACCTCATGGTAATGCCTGGGGAAAGTTTGGCATCAACTACTACTTCTACGCCCTTATCTTTTTAGCCTTTGATGTGGACGTTCTTTATCTGTTTCCGATTGCTGTTTTCTACCCAGAAGCACCGGGAATTGTTCCGTTTATAGATGTTCTAATATTTGTAGGAGTGCTTGGAGCCGCGGTTATATACTTCCTTAAAAAAGGAGTTTTTACATGGCCGAAAAAGATAAACATACAATAGAACCAATGATAAAACCGGAAGTTGTTCCACCGGTCGTTCAGTTTGCAGTAGCTGAAAAGTTTATTGAAATGTGCCGTTCTCTATCAATATGGCCGATGGCTTTTGGTCTTGCCTGTTGTTCCCTTGAGATGATGGCTGCGGGAATGTGTAGATTTGACCTTGCAAGATTTGGTTCTGAGGTTTTTAGACCTTCACCAAGGCAGGCTGACCTTATGATAGTCCCTGGAACCATTTCCAAGAAAATGGCACCTGCTATCGTTAGATTGTACGAGCAAATGCCTCATCCAAAGTGGGTTATAGCGTTTGGAAGCTGTGCTATATCAGGTGGACCTTTCGTTTTCAAAGGTCAGTACGGCATAATAGAAGGTATAGACAAACTTATTCCCGTTGATGTATATGTTCCGGGATGCCCACCAAGGCCTGAAGCACTCTTTGAAGCAATCTTTAAACTCCAGGAACTCATAAGTGGCAAACGCTGGTGGCCAGAACCTCCAAAGGAGGATAAATAATGGAAAAACTCCTTGAGGGAATTGATATAAAAATCATTGAAGACGATAGACTAAAGGGAAGCAAAAAACAAATTCTCATAGAACCGCAAAACATAAGAGAGGTCACACAGCGGTTCAGAGAGAACGGTTACTTTCTTGAAGACGTAATGGCAATGGAATTTAAAGAGTGTTTCCACCTTCTCTACAGATTTAACCATTTTGAAAATCCTGGAACAGTAACAGTAAGAACATCCATAGATAAAGAACCGGGTGAAATAGAATCTATTTCCGATATATATCCCGGTGCTCTGTGGCATGAAAGAGAGGTGTACGAATTTTTCGGCATAAACTTCAAAGGACACCCGGATCTAAAGCCACTGCTTCTCCCTGCTGAAGATTTTGAAGGAAAGCCTCTCAGAAAAGACGAGAAGAGTGCAAAATCGATTAAAGATATTTTCCCGATGTTCTTTGAAAAATCAGAGCAGGAAGAATCTGAAAGTAAAGAGGAGCAATCCTGATGGAATTCTGGAAAGAAGACTTTTACTCAAGAAAGTTTGCTGAGAAAAAGAGAGACGATACGATAATCGTTAACATGGGACCTCAGCACCCGGCAACACACGGTGTGTTGAGAGTTTTAGTGGAACTTTATGGTGAATATATCGTACGCAGCGAATGTGTTCTTGGATACCTGCACAGAATGCAGGAAAAGATGGGAGAGGTAAAAACCTATCCTCAGTTTTATCCAAACACCGGAAGGCTCGATTATGCACATGCCTTGGCCTGGAACTGGGCATACGTGGGAGCCGTTGAAAGATTAGCCGGCATAGAAGTCCCGGAAAGAGCAGAATATATAAGAGTCATCACCACTGAGCTTAACAGAATAGCATCTCACCTGCTCTGGTGGGGCGTCTATCTCCTCGACCTTGGAGCATTCACACCCGTAATGTACGCTTTCGAGGACAGGGAAATTCTCCTTGACATTCTTCAGAGAGTCACCGGTTCAAGATTAACATACACTTACTTCCGCTTCGGTGGCGTATTTCAGGATATCGACTCAAAGTTCATAGAACAGACAAAAAACTTCTGCAAAAAAATGCGCTCAAGGCTGAACCTTTACAGAGACTTTGTAACGGAAAATATCATTTTCAGAAAAAGGGTTGAAGGCGTAGGTGTTTTCTCAAAAGACTTGATAACCAAGTACGGCGCAACAGGACCGGTAGCCAGAGGTTCAGGTATAAACTACGACGTTAGAAAAGCAGAACCTTATGGTGTTTACGACAGATTTGACTTTGAAATTCCAGTGGAAGAATCGGGCGACTGTCTTGCAAGATACATGGTTAGAATGAGAGAGATAGAGCAGAGTCTAAATATTATAGAACAGGCTATAGAAGGGCTTCCTGAAGGAGATTTCCGCAACAAAAAAGCACCTAAAATCCTCAAACCTCCTCCAGGAGAAGCTTATTTCTCCGTTGAAAGTGCAAGAGGAAAGGTAGGTATCTATGTTGTAAGCGACGGAGGGTTGAATCCCTATAGGGTAAAATTGCGTTCTCCAACTTATTCAAACTTGAGCCTGCTGAATGAGACATCTGAAGGAATGCTACTTGCAGACTATGTTGCAACACTTGGAAGTTTAGACCTTGTTATTCCGGAGATAGACAAATGAGTGGAATAATGGGAACACCGTTTCTAAAAATCGTTGCTGGGCTCGTTGTGGTCCTTATATTTATAGGACTAAACGCAATCCTGTTAGGTTACGGCGAAAGAAAAATATCCGGATTTATTCAGAGAAGACTGGGACCTTACGCCGTGGGACCTCACGGAATCTTTCAGATGATGGTCGATATGGTAAAACTCATGACAAAGCAGCTTGTAACGCCGAAGCAGGCTGACAAATACCTATACTGGGCTGCTCCTCTCATAGCCTTTATGGCGGTTCCGGTACTTTTCATAGCAATTCCCTTCAGCCCAACATTTACAGTTTTAGACGTTAACTTGGGAATCGTTTTAATACTTGCATTCGCGGGACTTAACGTTCTCGCCCTCTGTATAGGTGGCTGGGGTTCAAACAACAAGTGGTCTCTCCTTGGAGCCGCCCGTTCAGTTTCTCAATATATAGCATTCGAAGTACCTATACTTCTTGTGGCCCTGGCCATAGCTATGATGACAGGGACACTAAACCTTTCTGAAATAGTTAATCAGCAGGGAAATTTCCCCTGGCAGTGGAATATAGTGGTTCAGCCGTTAGCATTTGTAATCTTCTTTGTAGCATCACTCGCAGAGATGAACAGAGTACCTTTCGACCTTCCTGAAGGTGAAAGTGAACTAACGGCAGGTTACAACACAGAGTACGGCGGCATGGGTTTTGGACTTTTTGTGCTTGCAGAATATACCCACGTTGTAGTTGCATCTTCAGTAATGACCGCTCTTTTCCTTGGTGGATGGAAGGGCCCGTTCCTTCCGGGCATATGGTGGTTTCTTTTAAAAATGTACTTGCTCTGCTTTATCATAATATGGATAAGATGGGCATATCCAAGGGTTAGATTCGACCAACTACTCAACCTGAGCTGGAAGTATCTAATCCCGGCAGGCATACTAAATCTTCTTGCAACGGCATTTTTAGTAAAACTTTTCTAAAACTGGAGAGGAAAAAGTGGCTCTGGCACAGGATATAAAAGAGTTTTTAAAAGGAATTAAAAGCCTTTTTGTAGGTATGAAAATAACAGGTGAATACCTCATCAAGCCGAAAGTGACAGTAAACTATCCATGGGAAACTGTTGGAAAAGAAGGCCTCGAAGGTTTCAGGATGGTAATTCAGCTTGTTCCCGTTCCACCCAGCGGGAATAAGCACAAATGTGTTGCCTGCGGTATGTGTGCAAGGAGCTGCCCTTCAAATTGCATAAAACTTGATGTAAAGCAGACAGTTGAAGAGATTGAACTGCCAGACGGCAAAAAGAAAAAAAAGGTCAACAGAGAACTTCAGGGATTCTACGTTGACTTTTCTCTGTGCAGTCTGTGTGGATTGTGTGTTGAATCCTGTCCAACTAAAACACTCCAGTTTTCAAACTATCCGTATATCGTGGGAACAAGCAGGGACGATTTCGTTTACAACCTTCTTGAAGATTTCAAGAAAAGATACGGAGAGGAAAAATGACAGAACAACTTGCCGGATACACAGCTTTTGGAATTTACATATTTATAATCTTAGCCGGCGGTGCACTTGCCGTATTCAGCAAGAATCTCGTAAGGTCTCTCGTTGGTCTCATTGTAACACTGTTTGGCGTGGCAGGGATGTACCTTCTTATGGCAGCACCATTTATGGCATTAATGCAGATAATGATATACGTAGGTGCTGTAAGTGTCTTAATATTTTTCGCAATAATGCTTACAAGGACAGACTGTGAAGCAAAATTTGATATCAAAAGACTCTTAAAAAGTGCCGTTCCTGCAGGCATTGCCGCTGCAACAATGGTTTTGACAATTGCGAGGAGTAGAATAAACTTCACGCTCCCACAAGAAGTTAGCTTAAAAGTCATTGGAAAGGCTCTTTTAACAACATACATGCTTCCATTTGAGCTTATATCCATAGTTCTTTTTGTAGCTATGGCAGGTGCCGTGGCTCTCGGATTTGAGAGAAGGAGGGAAAAAGAATGATTCTCTCACCACTCACAATGTTCCAGCTTACAGGTGCTCTGCTCTTTTTCATAGGTGCCACATGTATGACATTTAAAAGAACATTTATAGGGATGTTAATCGGTGTTGAGATAATGCTGAACGGCGCAGGGTTATCTCTTGTTGCCTCTTCACAATTAACAACAGCTGACAGCGCTACAGGCCAGATAGGTGCACTACTCATAATGGGCCTTGCAGCTGCAGAAGCAACGCTCGTCCTCGCAATAGCTCTAATCGTCTATAGAAGGTTTAAAACTGTAGAATCTGAAAAAGTTGCAACTTTGAGAGGTTAAGGGATGAAAGAATTTGTCGTTAGTGCACAGATGGTGATTCCGTTAATCCTGACAGGTATAGCACCCCTACTTATAGTGTTTATGAGAAAAGATCCGAACAGAAGAGAAATGGTATCCTTTATCATTGCCATTTTAACTTTCCTATCGGTAATATCCCTTGTTCCTCCAGTGTTAAACCATAAGGTTCTCATATACAAGATTTCCGAATTAATACCGGGTATCTCTTTTAAGCTTGCCGTTGACGGAATGAGTCTCCTGTTTGCCATTGTATCCTCATTCCTCTGGATATTCGCTACAAGCTACAATATAGGTTACATGCGCTCCTTAAAAGAACACGCACAGACCCGCTTCTTTGCATTTTTTGCACTCGCCATATTTGGCGCTTTAGGTGTAGCATTCAGTGGCAACATTTTTACCATGTACTTTTTCTATGAAATAATCACTGTAGCTACTTTCCCCTTAGTTGGTCACGAACAGACAGAAACGGCTTTAGAAGGTGCAAAGAAATACCTTATCTACCTTATGGGTACCTCCAAACTCTTCTTGCTTCCGGCGATGATACTTACCTACGTTTATGCCGGAACACTTGATTTTAACCTCATGGACCTTGCCCACGGTATATTCCCCACAACCACACCTCACTGGATAATGGTATTAACATACGCACTTTACATAGCAGGTATCGCAAAAGCTGCCATTATGCCGCTACACAACTGGCTTCCATCCGCTATGGTTGCACCAACACCGGTATCTGCACTTCTACACGCGGTTGCCGTTGTTAAAGCCGGCGTTTTCTCAATCGCAAGAGTGGTTCTCTGCGTGATGGGAACAAATGCGATGCACAGACTACACCTTGACATACCGAGTGCCTACCTTGCATCATTTACAATTCTCGTTGCTTCAATAATAGCTCTAACAAAAGACGACCTAAAAGCAAGGATTGCATACTCTACAATAAGCCAGCTTTCATACATAGTTTTGGGTGTGGTTCTGCTGGCTCCCGCAGCAATACAGGGAGGACTTTTTCACATTGTTGCACATGCTTTTTCTAAAATTACCCTATTTTTTGCTGCCGGTGCCATATATGTAGCCGCACATCTTAAAAAGGTAAGTCAGCTTTCGGGCGTAGGCAGAAAGATGCCAATAACATTTGGTATGTTTGGCCTTGCAACTATAAGCATGATCGGCCTTCCGCCGGCAGTCGGTTTTGTAAGTAAGTGGTATTTGATAGAAGGTGCTTTAAACATCCATCAGGTCATTTTTATGGTTGTTCTGCTTATCAGTGCCCTCTTCAACGCTGCTTACTTTATACCAATCGTTTACAAAGGTTTCTTTGAAAAGCCTAAACCCGGAATTGAAATAGAACATATATCGGAAGCACCGTTAACAATGGTTATACCTTTAACAGTTACAGCCATTGCATCTTTGCTACTTGGTATTTACCCTTACTTCTTCCTCAACCTTATTCAGACGCTCTGGAGGTAAGAAATGGACATAGTTAAAGTTTTGGAAACCCTGAGGGATAACAGTCACAAACTGAAACTGCTCTGGTGGGCATTTTTAACCCTGACAGTTGTTCTAAATATCTTCATAAAGCCACACCATCCCCATTTCGAGTGGGAAAAGATTCCCGGAGCGTGGGGTATTTTTGGACTCGTATTTTCAATAACAATCATCTTAGTTATGAAGAAGGTTATTTATCCACTAATAAGCCGTCCAGAGGGGTATTATGAGTGCTAATTTCATACATCCTGCAATATTTTTCTTTCTGCTGGCAGTAATTGTACCTATCCTTGGAAAGGATAGACATCACATATGGAAGTGGTTTCTACCTATTCCCGGCGTACTTGCACTTATCATAAGTATGTCAATGAAGCCGGGAATTTATGAGCTTGGGCATTACCTTGGCTACACGCTAACTGCACGTGTTTCAACACTTTCACTTATATTCGCAAACATATTTGCCATTGAAGCCATAATTGCAATGGTATTCTCAATGCATGTAAAAAATCCATGGCACCACGTTGCCGCTGCAACGTACGTAGGCGGTGCTATCGCCTGTATCTTTTCTGCAGATTACCTAACACTTTACATATTCTGGGAACTGATAGCAGTCGCTTCTGCATTTCTCATCTGGCTAAATGAAGACCTTGACTGTGCGCCTGTTGTTGCGTTTAGATACTTACTCTTCCACATCGTTTCCGGTCTGTTCCTCCTCGCCGGGATAATGCTCAGATATAAATACGTTGGTAGCTTTGACTTTTCTACCATAGATATACACCACCTTGCCGCTTACGACTGGCTAATCCTTATAAGTTTTGCCATTAATGCGGCAATAGTTCCCCTACACGCATGGATTCACGACGCTTATCCGCGTTCAACAGTAACGGGTATTACCTTCATGAACGCTTACACCACAAAGACAGCCGTCTTTGCACTGGCAACGGTATTCCCCGGTATGTATCTGCTGGCCGTTGCAGGAACAGTTATGACTATATTCGGTGCCGCCATGGCACTTATTGAAAACAATGCAAGAAAGATTCTCACATACCATATTATCTCTCAGGTTGGCTATATGGTTGCCGGAATAGGAATAGGTAACTCTTTAGGATTTAACGGCGGTATTGCCCACGCCTACGCAGATATTCTATTTAAAGGTCTGCTATTTATGGGCGTAGGTGTAATCATAGAGGCTACAGGAAGGAGAAAACTTACAGAAATGGGCGGACTTGCCTACAAACTTCCGTGGGCAATGATCTTCTACATGGTGGGGGCCCTTTCTATTTCAGGTGCACCGCTGTTTGCCGCGTACGTTACAAAAACAATGGTCATAGCAGGTGCAGCTGAAGAGCATATGAAAATACTTGCCCTTGGACTTGAAGTTGCTGCTGTCGGTACTTTCCTTTCTGTTGGTCTTAAACTTCCATACTTTGCATTCTTCCACAAGAAGGAATTTGATGGTGAAGTTAAACCTGTTCCGAAAAACATGTATGTCGGCATGGCAATGGCGGCATTTATGTGCATCCTTGTAGGTTCATATCCTCATTACCTCTACCATATGCTTCCGATCCAGCCTGTCGAATACCATCCTTACACGGCTTTTCACGTTCTTTCCACACTACAGCTCCTTGGATTTACAGGTCTTGGATTCTACCTGCTGAGGAAAATTGTCAAACCTCACGACAAAATTATCCTTGACCTTCAATATCTCTACTACGACTTTGTTAAATGGCTCATGATGATATTTGCAGACTTTGTAGCTTCAATAGACAGTTTCTGGTCAACGCTCTACAAGAAACTTGGTGTTGCTTTTCTAATTACAGTTTCTCAATTTACATCCATATTTGACAGGGGCGTCATTGACGGTATTGTTGACGGAAGTGCAAAGGCCGTTGAAAAAAGTGGTGGCATTTTAGGCAACCTACAGACTGGAAACCTCAATGAGTACATTGAGTATGCTCTAAGCTTTGGATTTGCAATAATACTAATTCTTTACTTTATACTACATTAAAACGGAGTGGCACCAATGGTTCTAACTGCACTTATACTGTTTCCGATAGTTGCGGCGATAGTTATTCCCTTCTTAAAAGGGGAAAAGACAGTAAGGTTTTACACGCTGATAGTTGGACTGGTTGAGATAGGACTATCAATACCTCTTATAACAGGATTTAAAGCGGGTGCAGGATTTCAGTTTGTAGAGAAAGTAAAGTGGATTCCTTCTCTTGGGCTTAACTATTACGTAGGTGTTGATGGTATAAGTATTTTAATGATTCTGCTAACTGTGTTTCTTCTTCCCCTTACAGTTCTCTGTTCCTGGACCTACATAAAGAAACGTGTGAAAGAATTTCACGTAGCACTTTTGCTGACCGCAGCTGCATGTATCGGACTGTTCTCCGTCCTTAATCTGGTTCTCTTTTACATATTCTGGGAAGCAATGCTCATTCCGATGTTCCTTATCATTGCCGTTTGGGGTGGACCGCGAAAGAAATACGCTTCCATAAAGTTCTTCCTCTACACATTAGCTGGAAGTGTTCTTCTACTCGTTGCCATCATTGCATTCTACAAAAGTGCCGGAACCTTTTCCATTCCTGAACTTATGAAACACAAATTTGATTTAACTTTTCAGATATTTACGTTCCTTGCCATGGCTCTTGCCTTTGCTATAAAAGTTCCAATGTTCCCATTCCACACATGGCTACCTGCTGCCCACGTTGAAGCACCGACAGCAGGTAGTGTTATTCTTGCTTCTGTTCTCCTTAAAATGGGAACTTACGGATTCTTAAGACTCTGTTTACCCCTTGCACCAGAAGCAAGCGTCACACTTGCACCTCTTATGGTGGTTCTTTCTGTAATTTCAATCATTTACGGCGGCTTTGTAGCGTTAGGACAGACAGATATTAAAAAGCTTATCGCTTATTCTTCTGTAGCTCACATGGGATTTGTAACGTTAGGTATTTTCATGTTTAACTTAAGGGGTGTTGAAGGTGCACTTATGCAGATGCTTAACCACGGCATTACAACAGGTGCCCTCTTTATGCTGGTTGGTGCACTTTATGAAAGAAGCCACAGCAGAGAAATAGAAGATAACCTGGGGCTTTCAAAGTACATGCCCATTTACATGGGGTTTTTCCTCCTTTTCGCACTGTCTTCATTTGCGTTTCCCGGGACAAACAGTTTCGTTGGTGAAATGTTAGTTCTTATAGGAACCTTTGCGAAAGATGTACCTCTTGGACTCGCAGTTATTCCGGGTGCGCTCCTTGCGGCGGCTTACATGCTTAGACTCACTTTAAAGCTTGCATGGGGCGAACCTTCAAAAGCAAAAGAGTGGAAGGATCTAACTTTAAGGGAAATCGTAATGTTGCTACCCCTTGCATTCTTTGTAATTTATATAGGTGTTGCTCCGGGCATCTTCCTCAAAACGATAGACCCGTCTATTAAAACTCTCATCACTCACGTAGAGAAAAATTCTAACGGAAAACTTATAAATAAATATACCATTCCTTCTTACGGAGAGAGGCAATGAACGGAATAGTAATGCTTTTACCTGAGCTGTTTCAGCTTTTAATAGTTATAATTCTGTTTTTAGTTGCTCTTGGCAAAGAAAAAAGGAAATTTTCCTGGTTACCGTTCCTAACAGGAACATGTGTTGTCGTTACCGCTGTCTCACTTTTTAACTCCGGACTTATGTTCTACGGAACTTATAAAATAGATATGCTATCTCAATTTTTTAAACTACTGATAACAATTGGATTTTTTATAGTCTCTCTCCTCCATGTGAAAAGTATAGATGAAAACCGCAGAGCAGATTATTTTTTACTAATCTCTATAAGCGTTCTTGGACTCATGATGCTCTCTTCTTCTGTAGAACTTATAACTATATACATCTCTTTAGAAATCGCTTCATATGCTCTCTATGCTATAGTTCCCCTGAGAGCTGAAAGTAAAGAAGCAGCTGAAGCTGGCATAAAATATATTCTATTTAGTGCGGTTATGACCGCCGTTTCACTTTACGGTCTTTCCTTTATCTATGCTGATGCTCACACAACGATGCTTTCCCAGTTTAAAAATATTGGATGGACCTTAACGGCCCATCCGATGGCAACATTTGGAATAACACTATTCTTAGTTGGATTCCTGTTTAAATTGGCATTGTTCCCGTTCCACTTTTGGGCACCTGATGTTTATCAGGGAATGGCAAACGAAACTGCAGCCTATGCAACAACACTTCCAAAACTTGGAACAATAGTGGTGCTCATAAGACTTCTTGGGGCAGTTTACCCATCAGCAGCCGTCGCATCGGTTCTTGCGGTATTCGCTGCACTTTCAATGACAATAGGTAACATTACTGCTCTCGTTCAGGATGATGTTAAAAGAGTTCTTGGATACTCTTCTGTCGCCCATGCAGGTTACATGACAGTTGCTCTTCTCATTCAAACAAAAGAAGCACTGGCAAACGTTGCATTTTACGCAGCGGCCTACATGTTTATGAATCTTCTTGCCTTCTGGGTTATATGTAAACTCTCTGACGGCAAGAATCTTACCTTTAAGGATTTTTCAGGGCTCTATAAAAGAGCACCGATTCTTGCATTCGCCGTAACAATTGCTGCAATGGGACTGATAGGACTTCCACCTACAGGAGGATTCATAGGAAAGTTCTTCCTCCTTACAGGTGCATGGGGTAAGGGATTTGACTGGCTTATTATTGTAGCGGCTCTTAACACAGCAGTAGCAGCCTATTACTATCTGAAGTTTATCCGCTTCTCATACACAGAAGAGAGTGAAACAGAGGAAAAAGTAAATACATCACCGATTGACTCTACCGTAGCGGTCATACTGGCCGTAATTGTACTTGCAATAGGAATTATTCCATCACCAATTTATCAAATGGCGTTAAAGGCTACAGGCATACTAAGGTGAGGGAAATCCTCACCTTTTATTTTTCCCAATCGTAAGTTTCAAGAATTGAAAGTGCTTTATAATCCGTTAAATCAAGCTGTATAGGTGTTATTGAGACAAAACTGTTTTTTACGGCCCAGTAGTCTGTTCCTGGTTCCGCTTTCCAGTTCGGTTCTTCCCCTCCTATCCAGTAGTAACTCCTTCCCCAGGGATCTTTTCTCTCTTCTACCTTCTCACTGTAAGCTTTCTTGCCCTGTCTTGTCATTTTGATTCCCTTTATTTTTTCTAAAGGAAGGTTTGGAATGTTCACATTTAAACAACATCCCTCCGGAAGCCCTTTCTCCGCGACTTTAAGTGTAATCTTCCTTGCATATTCAGCCGCTGCAGCCCAGTGAAAATCGGTAAAAGCGGCAAGGGAAAAAGCAATAGAAGGAATACCTAAAAGTGCACCTTCCATAGCAACAGAAACGGTACCTGAATAGGTTATATCCTCACCAAGATTGGGCCCCCTGTTAATGCCACCAATAATCATATCGGGGCGTTCCCCGTTCATAACAGCATGTACACCTATGTAAACGCAACTTGTGGGTGTACCATCAACGGCGTACCACCTATCCGCCACTCTTTCACACCTTATCGGTCTGTGAAGCGTCAAAGCCCTGCCAACAGCACTTCTCTCTCTATCAGGTGCGACAACAACAACATTAGCAAATGTGGAAAGCGCGTCGTACAGGGCTTTCAAACCTTCAGAACGAATGCCGTCATCGTTTGAAAGTAGAATCTTCATCATAAAACCTCACTTTATTATAATTTCACAGAAATCATAAATATAT
>NZ_JALVIW010000021.1:0-40782 GCF_027028515.1 Desulfurobacterium sp.
GTTCGGATATTTTTTCTTCAAAGGTTCCAGCCATTGGGCAGTAAGTTTTTCATGAACCGGACAGTAACCGTTCCAGAGTTTTATCTCCTTGTCCTTCACCTGCTCGGCGACATAGCTACCAAGGTTTTTATCCGGAACAAAAAGAACCTTTTCATCTTCAACAGATGAAACCACCTTTACAGCGTTAGCTGACGTGCAGCAGATGTCAGAAAGTGCCTTAACGGCGGCTGAACTGTTAACATAGGTAACAATCGTGTAATCGGGATTCTCCTCTTTAAAAGCTTTTAACTCATCTTCTATAACCATATCTGCCATTAGACAACCGGCTTTAGGATAGGGAATTAAAACCTTCTTTTCCGGATTAAGAATCTTAACCGTTTCAGCCATAAAATAGACACCGCACATTAAAACTGTTTCAGCTTCTATTTCAACAGCTTTTCTCGCAAGCTCAAGGGAATCACCGACAAAATCAGCAATATCCTGAATCATCCCATCCTGATAATAATGTGCAAGAATAACCGCATTTTTCTCTTTCTTCAGCTTCTCTATCTCTTTCAAAATTTCCATCTTTACTCCCACTCTATCGTGCCAGGTGGTTTTGATGTAATGTCATAGACAACGCGGTTAATGCCCTGAACCTCATTTATGATTCTGTTAGAAATTCTCTCAAGAAGCTCGTATGGAAGCTTTACCCAATCAGCAGTCATCCCATCAGTACTTTCAACAGCCCTTATAGCGATGACGTAATCGTAAGTCCTCACGTCACCCATGACACCGACGCTCTTTACAGGTAAAAAGACAGCAAAGGACTGCCAGATTTTGTCGTAAAACCCCGCTTTCTTTATCTCCTCAAGCACAATGGCATCAGCTTCTCTCAAAATCTCAAGATATTCAGGTTTAACTTCATCAATAATCCTTATCGCAAGACCAGGACCAGGGAAAGGCTGCCTCTTAATGATCCCATCAGGAAGTCCAAGTTCTTTGCCAAGTTCTCTAACCTCGTCTTTAAAAAGCTCCCTTAAAGGTTCTATAAGCTTAAAGTTCAATCTTTCAGGAAGACCACCAACGTTGTGGTGAGATTTAATCGTTGCAGAAGGACCTTTTACGGAAACACTCTCTATAACATCGGGATACAGTGTTCCCTGTGCCAAAAATTCCGCATCTGATATCTCTTTCGCCGCCTTTTCAAAAACTTCTATGAAAGTGTGACCTATTATCTTTCTCTTCTTCTCAGGATCTACAACACCTTTTAACCTTTCAAGGAAGAGAGAAGAAGCATCAACAGTTCTAAAGTTTTTCATGTGAAACTTCTCTTTAAACGTCTTCTCTACGCTTTCTTTTTCTCCTTTTCTTAAAAGCCCCGTATCAACGAATATCGGATAAAGTTGGTCGCCAATGGCTTTATGTAAAAGTGCAGCGACAACGGAAGAGTCTACACCGCCTGAAAGAGCGCAAATCACATTTTTATTTCCAACAGTTTTCCTGATTTTATCTATCTCATACTCAATAAAATTCTCCATTGTCCATGAAGGCTCACAACCGCATATTTCCACCGCAAAGTTTTCAAGGATTTTGTCGCCAAATTGTGTATGCTTAACCTCTGGGTGAAACTGGACACCGTATATATTCTTCTCTTTGTTTCTTATGGCTGCGTAAGGTGCGTTCTCTGTTTCTGCTATCGGCTCAAAACCTTCTGGAATTCTTAAAACCCTGTCACCATGACTCATCCAAACTGTAAACTTTTCGGGAAGTCCTTTAAAAAGATCTTCATTATCAAGAACAGAAAGCTCAGCTCTTCCGTATTCGTGCCTTTCAGCTCTGACAACTTCTCCACCAAATAGGTACGTTATAAGCTGCATTCCGTAGCAAATACCCAAAACAGGAACGCCAAGTTCAAAAATTTCCATTCCAACCTTTGGCGAATCATCAGCATAAACGCTTGCAGGACCACCTGAAAGGATTATTCCCTTCGGTACAAACTTCCTTATCTTTTCAACCGGCGTATTGAAAGGATGTATCTCACAGTAAATGTGTTTTTCTCTCAAACGCCTTGCAATGAGCTGAGTGTACTGAGAACCAAAATCAAGGATGAGAATCTTGCTTTCATGAATATCTTTTACCATCTCTTAACCTCTAAGTACGGGAATTTAGAAATTTAACAGGAAAATTATACTACCTTATTTTTATCGCAACGAAAGGAGAAAGAAAGGCGGGAATCCCCGCCTCAATTGAAATTAGAGTAAATCTTTAACAGATGAGAAGGCTTCCTCTGCTGCAGAAATTGTTCTTTCAATATCTTTATCAGTATGAGCTGTCGAAACAAAAGCAACTTCAAACTGCGAAGGTGCAAGGTAAACGCCCCTTTTAAGCATCTCTCTAAAGTAGGCAGCGTAAGCTTCCGTATTTGACGTAGCAGCAGAAGCGTAATCCTTAACTGTTTCACTGGTAAAGAAGACGCAGGAAATAGATTCAAGATTCTTAAAGCAAAGTTTATCTGCAACGCCGGCCTTTTCAGCAGCCGCCTTTATACCCTCTGCAAGCTTTTTACCCTTTTCTCTCAAAGCTTCGTAAACGCCAGGTCTCTTTAAAATTTCAAGTGTCTTTATACCTGCAACCATTGCAAGAGGATTTCCGGAAAGCGTTCCAGCCTGATACACAGGACCTTCAGGTGCAAGGTAATCCATTATCTCTGCCTTTCCTCCAAAAGCACCCACAGGAAGACCGCCACCTATAATCTTTCCAAAACAGGAAAGATCAGGTGTGATTCCGAAATACTCTTGAGCACCTCCCGGTGCAAGGCGGAAACCGGTAATAACTTCATCAAATATAAGAAGTATACCTCTTTCAGCGGTTATCTCTCTAACCTTCTCAAGAAAACCATCTTCAGGAAGAATAAGTCCCGCATTTGCCATGACAGGTTCCATAATAACACAGGCTATGTTTTCACCAGCTTCATCTATAACCTTTTTAAGTGCGTCAATGTTGTTGTAAGGCACTGTAATTGTATGCTTTGCAAAGTCTTCTGGAATACCCGGACTTGTTGGCACGCCAAAGGTAGCAAGACCTGAACCTGCTTTCACCAAAAGGGAATCAACATGACCGTGATAACAGCCTTCAAACTTAACAACCTTATCCCTCTTTGTATAGCCCCTCGCAAGCCTTATAGCAGACATGGTGGCTTCCGTTCCAGAGTTAACCATTCTTACCTTTTCCACTGAAGGCACCATTTCAACAATCATCTTCGCAAGCTTAACTTCAAGCTCTGTCGGTGCACCGTAACTTGTTCCATTTTCAGCCTGCTCTTTTATCGCAGCAATAACTTCATCGTGAGCGTGGCCCAAAATCATAGGGCCCCAGGAACAGACGTAATCTATGTACTCATTCCCATCAACATCCCAAATGTGAGAACCCTTTGCCCTTTCAATAAACCTTGGCACGTCACCAACAGATTTAAAAGCCCTAACAGGACTGTTAACACCGCCGGGAATGTACCTTTTTGCCTCTTCAAAAAGTCTCATTGATTTCTCAACGCCCATCTCTTCCTCCTGAAGGGTAAATTCAGCAAAAGTTTACCACAAGTAAAAGAATTAGCAGACAACCTGTGGTGCGGTCAATCCACTTTACTAAAAACCCTTTTCACCCTAAATTAATTATCGTGTTCTTAAACTGCCAACGAATCACAATTCACCTTAGAAGGAGAGGTGCCATGGAAAAAGGCTTTAGAGATATAGAAGAATATTTTCTTTCAGTAGCAGAAAATCCGAAAAGAAACACGCAGCAAAAGATTTCAAAACCGCAGAAAAAGGTTGACTTAAACAAAAAGATAAGGAATTTAAACGAGAAACTCAAGGGAAAAGATGCAAAGATAAGGCAGCTTTACGCAGAAATTTCTCAGCTTACCAGAAAAATTGAAGAATTGGAGAAAGAAAATCAAGAACTTTCGCGTTTCAAATATGACCAGAACATAGTGGAGAAGTACAAACAGCAGGTGGAATCACTAAAAGAAGAAATTGCATGCCTTAAATCAGAAATAGCAGAAAAAGATAAGAAGATAAAATCTTACGAATCAAGTGAACTGCCAAAATCAAGAGTTGAACTCTTTATTGAAGTTGCGCTTAACAGCATAGCCACCAATATAACTGTGAAAAACGGACTGAAAGTGCTCTTCTCAAAACGGTTCAGAAAAGATATCGCAAAAGAGGTGGCCTGCAGACCGTTTCTATTTGAAAGCTTTATGTCAGCTCTATCAAGGTGCGAGACAACTTCAAAACTCCTTAAAAGGGACAAACAAGACATCTACAGAATTAGAGTAACCTCTCCGTACGGTGAATTCAGGGCTATATATACAAAACTTGACAGGGACACGATAAAGTTTCACCGATTTGGACAGAGAGACGACATCTACAAAGAACTTGACGCTTCAGGGTGGAGTCTTGACTGATGCTCTCCACCCTTAATGACTTTAAACAATACTTCAACCTTACAGAAAAAGAGATAGAAGGAGCAAAAAAGGTAATCGACACTTTTCCTGTTAGATGTACAGAATACTACGCATCCCTTGCAAACAGAAATAACCCGAATGACCCTATAAAAAAGACCGTTTTTCCCACGGCTGAAGAGCTAAAAGATTTTCTACCTGACGACCCGCTTAAAGAGGAAATCCAATCACCCGTTTCCGGACTTACGCATAAGTATCCCGACAGAGTTTTAATCGTTGCGACAAACTACTGTCCCGTCCTCTGCAGATTCTGCATGAGGAAAAGAAACTGGAAAAAGCAATCGTTCGTCATAACAAAAGAACAGATTGACGAAATAACAAAGTACATTAAAACAACTAAAGTTAGAGACGTCCTTATCTCTGGTGGCGAACCGCTTACAATTCCTGATGAAATCCTTGAGTACCTGATTTTAAAACTAAAAGAGATAGAAACTGTTGACATAGTGAGAATTGGAAGCCGCCTGCCAGTTGTTGCCCCAAACCTGCTGACAGAGAAAAAGATAAAAATTCTTGAAAGAGGCGAAAAGGTCTGGCTTAACACCCACTTTAACCATCCTGCCGAAGTAACAAAAAGCTCAAAAGAAGCCGTAAAAAAACTTTTAAAGGCAGGCATTCCCGTTAACAATCAAACGGTGCTGTTAAAAGGCATAAACGATAGTGAAGAAACACTCTACAAGCTATTTTCAACACTTCAGAGAATAAAGGTAAGACCATACTACCTTTTTAGATGCGACCCCGTAAACGGCGTCTTCCACTTTGCCACATCCGTTGAAAAGGGACTCGAAATAATGAAAAACCTAAAAAAGAAACTTTCACCTCTTGCACTTCCCTACTACGCCGTTGATACCTACAGGGGAAAGATAATTCTCTTTCCCGAAGGTGCGGAGTATAAGAGAGATGAAAAAGGATACCTGTTTAAGGTAGAGGATGTCAGCATTTTACTGCCCTGACGGCAACAAATCCACCTTCACCGCTGCCGTCCTTTATAACAGGCAACATTTTACCGTCCTTCTCTATAAGCGTCTGCTTAACAGAAATTTCAGAAAAGCCTGCCTTCTTTAGAAAGTCGACTATTTCTTCTGTTGAGTAGAATGTGGCTTCTTTATAGAAGCGGCTCTTATCCTTTTTCTCTTGATAACGTTTTCCCAAAGGTGAGTTCTTATCAACAAATCCAACGATAAAAACACCGCCCTTTTTTAAGATTCTGAAGGCCTCTTTAAAAGACTTAAGCACATCATCAACAAAACAAACAGTAGTAACCATTAAAACAAAGTCATAGGATTCGTTAGGAACAGGAAGCGATTCGGCAACACCTTTCAAAACATCTATTCCCCGCTGCCTGGCAACTTCAGCCATGGCATCAGACGGCTCAATACCAATCTTTATACCAAGGGGGGCGGCAAACCTGCCGGTGCCGACCCCTATTTCAATACCTTTCCCTTGAGGAAGTAAAGACCTGATAAGCTCTAACTCGGCCTCATAAATATCACGGTTCCTTTCAAACCAATTCTCATACTCTCTATAAAAGCGGTCAAAACTTTCAGTTTTTGCCATAGCAACCTTATTTTAAATCCTTGATAAGCTCCGCAAGAGTCCTTACAGGCTGACCGGTAGCACCGTAGCCGTAATACTTCCAGTCCTTCTCAACAAAAGCAGGACCTGCAATATCTATGTGAGCCCATGTTTTAACGTTTTCACCGACAAAGTTTTTAAGGAAAAGAGCAGCCGTAATGGCACCACCGTACCTTGATTTTCCAACGTTCTGAATGTCGCTCTGTGTTCCTTTAATTTCCTCTTCAAGGTCTTCATCAAGAGGAAGACGCCACATCTTCTCACCAGATTCCTGAGAAAGTGAAAGAAGAGTCTGTGCAAACCTATCATCAGCTGTAAAAAGCCCTGAAGTGTAATGTCCAAGTGCAACAACACATGCACCTGTAAGCGTCGCCATATCAACCATAATATCAGGATTAAGGTCACTACCGTATATCAGGGCATCTGCAAGAATAAGCCTTCCTTCAGCATCGGTACTGTGTATTTCAACAGATTTGCCGTTTTTGTAAACAAGTATATCGTCAGGCCTGTAAGCTTTTCCGTCGGGCATATTCTCAACAGCAGGTATAAGGGCGTGAACCTCTACATCGGGCTTTAACTCCCCAACCGCCTTCATAATGCCCAAAACGGCACAGGCACCGGCCTTATCCATTTTCATCTTCTTCATGAACTGTTCAGGTTTTATGTTAAGACCACCACTGTCAAAAGTTACACCCTTCCCAACAAGAACAAACTTTTTAACAGGATTTTCCGGCTTGTATGTAAGATGAATAAACCTTGGAGGATTTTTACTTCCCTTGCCAACTGTAAGAATTCCTATCATTTTTTTCTTTTCAAGATCTTTTTCTTTAAAAATCTTACACTTAAAACCGTACTCTGAAGCAAGATCTTTTGCTATTTCTGCAAGGGTTTCAGGTGTAACGACGTTGCCAGGTTCATTAACGATGTCCCTTGTAAAGTTTGCAGCTTCAGCAAGAACTTTACCGTAACTAAATTCTTCTTTAAGCTCTTTTGCACCGTAGACAGTTACCGCTTCTATCTCTTTCTTCTCTGACTTATATTTTTCAAAAGAGTAAGCTGAAAGCAGAATACCCTCTGCAAATGCGGCGGCAAAACCGTCACTTTTTTTGCCAAAATCAAACATAACAGCTGCAACTCTCTTTACCTTTTTGGTCTTTGCCTCTTTTATAGCCACTCCAATAGCCTTTCTCACCGCTTCCCTGTTTAATTCACTTTTCTTTCCAAGTCCTGTAAAGATGAACAGATGACCTTTACTGCCAGGAACAGCCGCAACATCACCGATCTTTCCCTTAAAACTGAAAGTCTTTAAAACTTCCCTGTTAATTCCCTCTTTCTCAAGTAGCTCTGAAACGGCAGCGTCAAACTTGCCATTTTCGTAGCAACCTACGATAAACGCTTCGTCTTTCTTAACAGCCGGTTTTCTAACTGAATATACAAGTTCCATTCCTGCCTCCCTGATTAATGTCCTTTAATGACCGGATAGTTCTTTTCTGCCCAGCCAATAATTCCACCATCCATATTATATAGCTTTTTAAAACCCTCAGACTCCATTACTTTTGCAGCAACTTTTCCGGTTCTTCCGTCCCTTGAGCAAATTATATAAGGTGTATCTTTATCAAGCTTTTTTATCTTTTTGAAAAAGTCACGAGACATAAAGTCTATATTTTTAGCACCCCGAATGTGACCGGTAACAAACTCTTCAGGCGTCCTGACATCTATTACTACAACACCTCTTTCAATAAGTTTTAATGTCTCTTCTGGAGAAATTTCTTTAACGTTGCTTTTACCACTACAGGATAAGAGAAAGAAAGGAAAAATTAGAATAAAAAGAAGAAAAGGTATCCTTTTCAACAAAGTCCTCCAAAACCGTTTTAAGAGATTATATCAGAAGGGGCAAAGCAAAGCCCCCGTTAAGGTTATTTTTTTAAGTTTTTCAGCATTTCCATGGTTTTTAACGTCTTTCCAAGATACCACTTGCCGTTTGCAAACGTAACATAGTCCTGGCCGGCCATGGCGGCTCCGTACCTTATAGAATCTGCATAGAACAGCCAGGATTCAACCCATCTCTGTTCTATCGGTTCATCAAACGGATTGCTGCCCTGAGGTAAACCTTTCTCAATACCTCTCTTCCACACATCAACCAAAAGGTTTGTAGCAGAAACCTCTGCATTATTTGTGTAATCTATGATTTCTTTAAGCTCCTCAAAGTGATTATCAACAAGCGTCTGGGCATGACACGCAAGGCATACCTTTTTCATGTTGTTCATTCTTGAATTCATTTCCTCTTTTGAAATGACAGAAGATTTGACAGGCGTTCCGTTAAGGTTGTAAGGGAGAGGCAATCCGGCAGCATTTTTAGCTTTATAAGTTTCAGAGTACTTAATGTGAGGTGTAGCAAAGATACCAAAGAGCCTGTATGGAAGCCTGTCAAATATCCTGTGAGTTCTTTCAACTATTATGTTACCGTTTTTATCTATAGGCCTGCTCATGTGGCACGCCGCACAGGTTGGAGCCGAGAAGTCTTTACCAACAACCCACGAAGGGTCATTAAAATTCCACCTGTGCTCCATGGATTTGTAAATGGCACCGTGCTTACTTGCCATGTAAACCTTGTACGCAGGAACATCCGGACCTTTGTGACACTCACCGCAGGTTTCAGCCTTTCGTGCCATTTCTATTGAGAAGGTGTGGCGAGTGTGGCACGGTGTGCAGGAACCTTTTGAACCGTCAGGATTTATCCTTCCCACACCATGATTGGGCCAGCCCTCCAGAACAGGGAACCTCATTTTTCCAAACGGTGTGTCTTTTTCAGTAAATCCTTCAACTTTAACAACCGTTCCATGGCACTTTAAACAGGAGGTTTTAAAATCTTTTTCTCTTGCCTTTTCAATAATAAATTTCCCATGGACATACTTTTTCTCTGCAACAACGGTTGCCGCAAGTTCATGGTAAACGGGATTCTTCATCAGGTTAGCATAGGCATTCGCCTTAAGACTTTGAGAATACTCTTTTACTTCAACAGGATGACATAAAGCACAGTCATTTGGCGTAACAACAACGTGAACCTTAAAACCATTGTGTTCAAATGTATCAGCGTGAGAAGATGGATTCTGAGTGTGACATTCTGCACAGCCGACAACAACATTCTTAAACTCATCAGGTACAGAAGTTGCCGAAACGAGTCTTTCGAGCTTTCCTTTTTTCATGGCCTCAGCCATGGTTATATGGGCGTGCCGGCTCTTCTCCCACTGTGCAACAATACCCGGCGTTACTATCCTGTGACAGCCAAGACATTTCTGCGTTGCGTTACTTATTCTCGGTTTTTTTTCAGAAACCTTAACAGTACCACTGTTCATAGACTGCTGGCAACCCGTTAGAATAAAAGCTGCAATCAAAAATCCCAGCTCTTTTCTCATATTTCCTCCAAAACTGCAATTAATTATCATTCTAAATGATATACTTTTCTGTAAGTTTTGTCACAGGGGGAGTAAAAGAACTCTACAATTACCGATTAACCTCAAATGCAATATTTAGTATCATTTATCCTATGATATGTAAAAAGCTTCTGAAGAAAAAAAGATTTATAAATTTCGTCCTGTTTGCCGTATGTGATGCTTTTGAGAGCGATTACATGTTCTGCGCGGCAGCAATAGCCTACTTTACCCTCGTTTCCATCATTCCTCTTTTCATAACATTTTTCTTTATAGAAATCATTGTTTTTGATATCAATGTCCTTTCACTTGTTCCCAAGGAGCTTTTAAACTCACCGTTAAAACCGCTCTTTGAAAGGATTCAACACATAATTACCACTACAGGCATACTGAGTGGGACGGCAATACCTATAATGCTCTGGTTTGCAAGAGGTGTTTTTCTGGCTGTCGAACGTTCATTTACATATATACTTGGAAAGTGCAACCCGGCAGGCTACATAGGAAGAAACCTTCTTGTTATCCTTTTTATATTCGTTCTATGGATACTTATGTTTGCCTTTTATACATTGAAACTTCTCTTTGCCGTTGTCTTTCCTTTAAACTTCATGGTTTCCCTGCTTTCATCTGTCGGTGCTTTAACTGTAATGTTTTTAATTCTGTTCTGCCTATACTACTTTCTACTACCTGTAAAGTTCCACTGGAAAATTGTTTTAAAAGTTTCCGTCTTCGTATTTACGATGCTGACAATATTTGAAAGACTTTTCCTCTATTTCATAGAAAATGTTTCAAAAATTGACCTGCTCTTTGGTTCTTTTGCGGCAGTTATTATATTTTTATTATGGATATACTACTCGGCAATAATGGTGCTCATAGGAGCAGGAATACTGAAGGCGAAAATGATTGCAGAGGATGAGTATGAAGAAAGTAAGAACTGTTAAAGAAATGAAAGGTATTGCAGAAGCTTTTAAAAGAGCGGGTAAAAGTATCGGATTTGTTCCAACGATGGGATATCTTCATGAAGGGCATTTAAGTCTCGTAAGAAGGGCAAGAAAAGAGAACGATATTGTTGTAATGAGCATCTTCGTTAATCCCACTCAGTTTGGACCCAATGAAGATTTTGAAAAATATCCAAGGGATGAAAAGAGAGACTCCAAATTGGCTGAAAGGGAAGGTGTAGATATACTTTTCCTTCCAGCTGTTGAAGAGCTTTATCCTGAACCTTATAGGACGTATGTTGAGGTGAGCGAAATAACAGAGGTTCTGTGCGGTGCCAGGAGACCAGGACACTTTAGGGGAGTTACCACGATTGTTACAAAACTTTTTAACATAGTAAAACCCGATAGAGCCTACTTCGGAAAGAAAGATTTCCAGCAATATAAAGTAATAAAACAGATGGTAAAAGACCTGAATATGGACGTTGAAGTTGTGGGATGTCCTATTGTCAGAGAAAACGATGGTCTTGCAATGAGTTCAAGAAACATCTATCTATCACCGGAGGAAAGAAAATCCGCACTTTCACTTTACAACGCTTTGAAGCTTGCTAAGGGACTTATTGAAAAAGGGGAAAGGAGAGCTTCCAGAATAAAGCAACAGATGGAAAAATTTATTCTTTCCCATCCTAATGTAAAAAAAATAGATTATATTGAAATTGTTGACCAGGACAACTTCAAAGATGTAGAATTTATAAAAGAGAGTAACCTGATTGCTCTTGCAGTCTTTGTTGGTGATACACGACTTATAGACAACTGGGTTGTTGGGGAGGAGATATGATTTACGACATCGCTCTTAAAACAGCAAGGCGTTCTCAATTCATTGATATTACAAGAGAAGTTCAAGGTATTGTATCAAGAAGCGGTGTTGAAAATGGCATATGTGTAGTCTATGTACCTCATACAACTGCAGGCGTTACTATAAATGAAAATGCTGACCCATCCGTTAGAAAAGATATTATTACATATCTCGAAAAGCATGTTCCATGGAAAGAGTCCTACTTTGAACACATAGAGGGTAACTCTGCCGCCCACATCAAATCTTCTCTGATGGGTTGCAACACCACTGTAATTGTAAAAAACGGAAGGCTCCTTTTAGGACAGTGGCAGGCTATCTACTTCTGTGAATTTGACGGACCAAGGCAGAGGAGAGTGTTTGTTAAAGTTATATCTGAATAGGAACATTTCTCAAGTTTGATTTGTTATAAAGAAAGTGTAAAATTTGGTTAAATTCATCCGATAATGTAAGATGAAGGTGTATGAGGTAATCGGAAGGTAGGGAGAAGTACCATGAAAATAGAAGGTTTTCAGAATATAGCAGGTGTTGAGGCACAGCACCTCAAGAAGCAGATAAGGAAACGTACAAGGAACGGGCAAGCAGACGAAACGGTATTGCAGGAACCTAACGCCGTATCTGTAAATGAAAGTACAGAGATTGAAAAAGCAGTCAAAGAGCAAGTCCAGCTTCAGAGTGTAGATACTATTCGTGTTCAGGAGATAAAAGAAGCTATCAATTCTGGAAATTATCCAGTTGATATACATAAAATTTCTGAGTCTATTTTAAAGGAATTTCTTGGTCTATAGCATTTAAAACATGAAAAACGACTATGGAAGCCAATCCTTCCACTTTTGAAGGGATTGGCTTTTTCACTTTGTGTATAGCTTCAAATACTTCCTTTTCTGAAATGCCTATCTCACCAGCAACGGCTTTTACAACATTACCGAAACTTTTTTGTGTATAATTGAGCTCGGTATTTTTCATCTATGATTCCTCCGGGGGTTAATGTGGTTAACATCAAGAAAAAACTTATAAGAGATATAGCAATAATGTCCGTGATTTCCGGAATTGCTGCTCCAATAGTAATACATCGATTTTTCCTCCAGGGCCATCCTATAGATCCCCTTGAATTTGCCACTTCTCTCATATCCAACTTTATATTAGGCTGGTTTATATATTATGTAATAGTCAGGGGAAATTTAAAAGAATACTTTGACAATGTAACGGACATTTTTCGCAGAATAAGAAGAGTGCTGGAAGGTTCAAAAGCCCATTCCCTTGAGGAAATAAAACAGCTAAAAATAGAAGCTCAAGAAGACGATTTCATATACGAGGTATCTAAAGAAATAAATCATTTCATAGAAAATCTTTATATGAGTGAAATCTTAGATAACTATCAGAGAGAGGTTGGAAAGTTGTTTGCAACTTTAGCAACTCCTGAAGTTCTAGCAGAATCTTTTTATAACTTTCTACTGGAAAAGTTTGGAATAGTTGCTATGGCAGCTTATATGAAAGATTCTGAAGGTGTAACAACAAGAATAGCATGTTTCAACTTTAAAGAATGCCAAATAACGGATTTCATAGAAGCATGCTTCAGCTTTAAAGATTTAAAGCTAATAAATGTTTCCGATGTAGAAATTGAGCTTTTAGACAAAACAAACGTGAGAGAGCTTTTGATAGTTCCTTTAACTTCAATAGATGTAAAAGCCATTCTCATACTTGCCAAAACCACAAAATTTTCGGGGTTTGAACTAAAATTCTTAAGAAAAATAAGAGATTTAATGTCTCTTGGACTTACAAATGCAAGAAACTATAAAAGATTACAGGAAGAATCCTACTTGGACCCGCTTACAAAGCTCTATAACAGGAGATTCGGTATGAGAAGATTTCAAGAATTAATATCTTTAGCAGAACGAGAAAACAAGCCATTGGCAGTAGGGATGATGGATATAGATGATTTTAAAAAGATAAACGATACATATGGTCACCTTGCTGGAGACTATGTACTTAGAACATTATCGTCAATCGTAAAACACCATGTAAGGGACATAGATTTGGTACTGCGCTATGGAGGTGAAGAAATTTTGATGGTTTTGTTCAACACTGACAAATATGACGGTGAAAAAGTATTTGAGAGAATTAGAGAAAGTATAGAAAAACACAGATTTGAATTTGAAGGAAAATTAATAAAAGTAACTGTAAGTATAGGATGGTATCCTATTCCTCCAGAAGAACTTACAGAAAATGCGAGAAACAATTATAAAGAATTTATAAAAAAGGCAGATGAAGCACTGTATAAAGCGAAAAAACTTGGTAAAAATCGGGTAATTTGTTACTCACCGAAGATGAATGAAAACAATTAAATATCTTAAATTTATTAATATTTCATTTACCTCTTTTCACTAACTTGTGGTATATTTAATTATGCTTTTCAAAGTAGTAAAATTGCTAAAGGTGCTTAACAATTATCTACCGGGAGGCAGTTATGAAGAAGCTGCTAATGGTTTTTATTCTCCCTATATTTTTATGTGGATGTGTTGCAACAACCCAGGGGAACATAAGTTACTTTTTAAAACCCAAAAGCATAAAGCGAATAAAAAGAGTGGCTGTTTTACCTTTTATGAATTTATCATTAGATAAATTTGCTGGAGGAAGAGCTAGGGATTTTGTCATAACTGCACTGCTTGAAAAGGGTATTGATGTAGTTCCAAAGGGAGAAGTCGATAGGGAGATAAAGAGACTTGGTGTACCTGGAGGTTTCTACTTTGATGTTAATGATCTTAGGGTTCTTGCAGAAGTTTTGAAAGTCAATGGGTTCGTCCAAGGTTCTGTGGATGAATACAAATTAGAGAGAAGAGGTACTTACAGCTATCCCGTGGTAGCCTTAACTATAAAAATTCTTGATACGAACGGAAACGTTATCTGGCAGGCTTCAGGTGTAAAAAGTTACTACAGCACACTTGGCCGACTGTTAGGTCTAAAAACCGTTGATCCTATAATCGCTCTTCAAAAATTTTGCTATGAACTTTTAGAAACTTTTAACCCTCAGGAACTTAAGGGCAAAAAATGACTTCAAGGAACACGGTAAAAGTTCTTGTATGCACACTAATATTCATTTTAGGGATCTTTATGAACAGTTCATCAGGGCAGATAGTAATTTTTCCTATTAGAGATCTTACGGTGGATCCGCCGGGAATAGATTTGAAACTCACAGATAAAATAGCTCAGGCTTTTAAAAGAAAGGGGAACCTTGTTGTATCAGGGAATAAACTGTATTCTGCTTTATCCGCAGAAAAAATATATGCAACAGGATTAGCAGGGACGGCAAAAATTGCTTTATCTTATAAACTTAAAGGTTCTACAATGTTATGGGGTGCAAAAATAGAAGCTGATGGGAAAAAACACCTGTTTGGAATCGTTTTATTTGCTACATCCGTTCCTGATGGAAAAACATATTGGAGTAAAGTGTTTTACTACCAACCTGAAGAGCACTTTCTCAACTTAGGGAACAATCTCTCCATCGAACAGATGGAAGACCGCATAGTGAATGAGGTGGTAAACTCGTTTCCTGGAGAAAAATTAGGTAAAGAAATTCTCCCTTCAGGATTTCAGGTGAAACATTTTTCAATGTTTCCAAGGTACGTTAGGGACGGAGATGAAGTAAATCTACTTCTAGAACCTGTAGGGAAACCTAAAACTGCTTCTATAATTATTTATATAGATGGTAAAGCTGTTACTTTGAGGAGGACTGACGGTGCTTACACGGGAGTTTTTGTTCCCAATCTCGGCAATGGAAGGTATCCAGTCTTTCTCTATGAAAATGGTAAAAAGCTGATGCTTGACGAACTTACCGTGGATAATGTACCTCCAAAGATTTATCTTACAATAAAAGGGTTAAAGAAAATTGGTAATATATATTTTGCAAATGGCAAGCTTTTGTTAATGGCAGGACTAAAAAAACCGGACAGCATAATGAGATGGGGTTTAACTATTTCTGATTTTAAAGGAAATATAGTATTTAAGAGGTTTGGAAACGGAGCACCTGTTATTGCAATAACATGGAATCCAGTAAAAGCTCTAGCTCACGAAGGAATTTATAAGATATCGTTAAAAGTTACAGATGTTGCTGGCAACACAGCTTTCCTTGAGAAAAAATTCTATTATTTCCACAACATACCGGCACCTAAGATAACTATCTACAAGACACAAAAAGGTAAAACTGTCATAATGATTAAATCGATAAAGATCCCGGATAAATTTAAGGAAATTAGAATTGTAGTATTTTCACCTAAAGGATATCCTTTAGGTGAAACTAAAATCAAAAAACTTCCAGCAGAAGTAATATTTGACAGTGATTATAATAAGCTTAAGGTACGTCTGTTTATGCAGGATGAAATCGGAAATAAACTTGAAAAGGATTATGAGTTGAAGGTAAAATCCTACAGAGAAATGGAAGAGCAGAGAGGTTGGGTTGAGGAATTTTAAGGCAGTAGTTTTTATGTTGATAATAGGGTTGCTGTCATCCTGTTCAACTGTTCCGGTGAAAGAATCCGATTCAGGTTATGTCAGAATTTTTAGAAAAGAAAAAATAAGTCCCTGTAAAGTTGCTATACTGCCCTTTAAGAACGAAGTAAAAGATGAAAATGCAGGTGAAAAGGTTGCATTAATCTTTTACTCTGCTTTTGTTTCAAATGGCATAGATGTTGTTCTCCCTCAGGATGTTAAAAACCTGATGGTAGGGAGGCATTTCTTTCCATATCAGAGCATTCCTCAGGCATTTCTTGACTTTTTGAGAAACAACCTTGGCGTTGGATTAGCTATAACAGGAAAAGTAATGACATACAAACCCTACGGGGGAGGAAGCCGGTATCCTGAGGTAAGGATATGGATAGAGGGGATAAGCACCAGAACGGGTAGGAGAGTATTTTCTGCCTACGTCGTTCATCGGGGGGACGACTTTAGAAAAGTTTTAGAGTTTGGCGTGGTGAAAAGTATAACAAAACTTATATTTGTAAGCTCCGATGAACTAATGAAAAATCTTCAGGAGGCCGGCATAAAATGTTTAGAAGAGTAATACTTGCTGTTATTATGCTACTATCAATCAGCTCCGCAGCCTTTTCTAAAATACCTCAAAACGAATGGCTGGTAAAAATAGGTAATAAAACATACACAGTTAAAGATTTCCAGAATTGGTGGGAAAACTGGAAGGTTGACGGTTCAAAGTTTCCTGAAAATCCCACACCGTTTATAGACTGGATGCTCCTATTTGAAAACGGAACGGAACTTGGGCTGTATAAACTTCCAAGCTATCAAAAAAAGATAAGGCAGTTTGTCAAAGTCCGCTCCCTTCTTTTACTTGAGGGAGACACCCTTGCACCTGCTAAAAAGGTATCAGATAAAGAGGTGATGAATTATTACAAAAAAAACTACATACCAAAGTTTAAGCTCGATATCTACTTTTTTCAGACAAAAGAGGAAGCAGCTAAAGCGAAAAAACTCATAGAAAAGGGAATAACAGGCGAGAAACTCGCAAAGGTTCTTGGGATTAAAAATAAAATGCACTTTGAGAGAAAAACCGATTGGATGCGGCCATTTGAGATAAATAACACAGCTCAAAAGGAATTGATTTTAAAAGCAAGGAAAGGGGAAGCTATTGGTCCTGTCAAGGATGGGAAAATGTGGCTAATAATAGTGGTTTCTGACAAAACAGACAAAGAAAACAATATCAATGAAGTGCTTAAAAGTGCAAAAGAGAAATTAATCAAGATAAAAGAAGCAGAAGCAACAGAGCAACTCTTAAAGCAATTGAGAAAGAAATATCCTGTGTGGGTAAACCAAAAGCTCCTCAGAAAAATAAATCCCAATAATATTCCTGCTAAACTTAAAAAAGAAATACTTTTAAAAGTCGGCAACTATGCATTAACTGTAGGAGGATTTATGAAGTTCCTTAAGCAGGAAATTGAATGGGAAAAACATTCTCGATTTGGAAAAGTCAATTTACAAATTGCTAAAAAGAGAGTGGTTGATTCCATTATTAATCAAACACTCGTGGGATTGGAAGCTCTAAACAGACATTATGAAAGGAGGGAACCTTTAAAATCTATGTTCGAATTCTATTGCCAAAACAGAATAATAAAAGAACTTGAAAATCGTGTGCTGAAACCAAAGGTCAAAATTTCAGAATCTGAAATTAAAGATTATTACATTAGGCATAAGTCCGAATACCGCCTTCCTGACAAAATTAAAATAAGATTCTTGCAGACCAGCGATGTAAGACTGGCAAAGAAACTGTATAAAGAACTGCAAGCCGGAAAAAATTTTAAAGACTTAACTAAGGAAATTATGGGATACGATAATGTAGTTGAGATTCCCTATTCACACCTCCTTCCAGAGTCTAAGAAGGTCATAGATAAACTCAAAATAGGTGAAGTTTCAAAACCGTTTAGAATAAAGAATACATATTTCATGGTGGAGGTGCTGCAAGTTCAAAAAAATCGTTATAAACCCATCTCAGAAGTAAAAAAAGAAATCGAAAGGAAACTATTTGAAGATAAATTTAAAGCAATTAAGCAGGAATATATAAAGCAGCTTTACATAAATTTACTATCTAAGGGAAAAGCAGTAAAAGTGAACTGGGATGTCTGGAATTCCATTGTAAATAGCCATAAGAAACAGGAGCAGTACAATGGAACTTATGCCTTCTATTTATTTTTGTTTTCTCTTGTCATAATCAGCGGGATTGCATATTATAAAGGTGTGGAGCGTGTAGGATGAAAAAAAGATTTTTGCTCTTTATTTTTTTAGTTTTATATGGAAATAGCGTTCAGGGTGCACCGGTGCATTTTAAACATGTAACAGGCAAAAACGGTAAGGACACCTTCACACTTAAAGAAAAGCCGGGAGAAGTTAACTTTAAGTTTATACATATTCACAGTTTCGGTAATGGCAAAGGTTCATGTTCATACTGTCACACTTCTAAAAATCCTTCCCGTAAAGATGTAGAAAAAATTAACGGTGAGCTCGTTTGTATCAAATGTCACCAGTATATATATGAAAAAATATCTACGCATTTATATCATCATAAAAACATAAAAAATTGTGTGCTGTGCCATGATCCACATCAAAGTGATAATATAGCAATGCTGAAAGGTAATGGAATAATGGTATGTTTAAGGTGCCATGCCAAAAACAGTAAAGGATATTGCATTCATCCTCAGGGTGATAAACATTTAGACCCAAGAAATGGGCAGCCAATCACATGTATTACATGCCACTACACTATGGGAACAGATTACAAATATTTACTCAAAAAGGACGGCGAAGAGGCGCTTTGTTACCAATGTCATTCACCGAAAAGATATAAGTAAAGTATGAGGAGGAAATTTATGAATATTTTATTAACCATATTGAGTCTATTTACATTTGCGTTGCCCAAGGCAGTTTTTGCCAGGTCTTTTAACTATACTTGGTACATGACACTAAAGAAAGACAAAAGGGAAACTTTTATGAGACGTCCTCTTTTTGTATCGTTTTCGCAAAACGGAGGCTGGGCATACATCGTTGACGGGACCGGAAAGCTTTTTTCATATTCTGTTAAAAGAGGAATTCCTAAACCTGCTTTTTTTGCTAGAGGAGTGTTAAATAAACCTGTGGCTATGGCGAAATTTTCGAAAGAGAAGATTATAGTAATTAACCGCGGCAACCAGGAGATTGATATCATCAATTTAAAGACTCGAAAGATTGAAAAAATACGGATGAGAATGATTCCTGATAAAATCTTTATTCATAAAGGATACATCTATATTCTTGATAGGCTGACAGGCGATATATACAAATTCGACAATCAATTTAACGTAAAAGAAGTTTTTACTCACGGCAAAGATGATGGATTTATAGATTTTAAAATCCGAAAAAATAGAATGGTCTGCCTTAAACCCATATCAAAAACTGTAGTGGAATTTGACCTTAAAACAGGAAAAAGAAAAACCATAAAGCTTGAAGACAAAAACCACAAGCTTTTTCTTCCCGTATCTATAGACGTAGACAAAGATGGTTATATATATATATGTGATAAAGATGCTGGAAATATTAAGATATATAGCCCAAAGGGCTCATTATTAGATATAATTTTAAGAAAAGGTGAAAAGATAGGCAATCTTTACTATCCATCCTACATAAATTTTGATAAGTATGGAAATCTATGGATTGCGGAAGAGGGAAATGGAAGGGTTGAAGTCTTTGACAGGCAAAGTCCTAAATCTAAAAAGTAACTTATTAATAGTAGTGGTAACCTTAGTATGTGGAAGTGCTGCTTTTGCAGTGTCAGGTCCATGTTACAAGTGCCATACGATGCATAATTCTCAAAATGGCACTGTTGTAAATAGTAATGGCACTTATCCTTATCTGTTGAATAAAAGCTGTATAGCATGCCATACCGGAATAAATGATGGGACAAATAAAACCCCATATATATTTTCTCAAACACCACCTATATATAATGCTACTGGAACAGAACCGGATACAAATACACTTGCCGGCGGAAACTTTTACTGGATGGTCTATGGAACTAGTGTGCCTAATACCGCTGCTGATGAATGCGGACACAATGTAGCAGAGCTTGGAAATCCCGATGACATACTGTCAGCGCCGCCGGGATTTGACGGAACATTTGCAAACGCTGCTGGGGAAATTGTAGGCAACGGTACATGGCCGGCAGGTCAGCAAGTAACATGTGCAGGCCTTTACGGATGCCACGGACACCACAGACCGGGTGATGACGACTACAAAGGAATATACGGAGCCCACCACGGGAATAAAGGAAATGACGGAGTAACTCCACTTACAAATGCAACAACGGTCGGCAACAGCTACAGGTTTTTACTTGGAATATATGGAATAGAAAGCGCAAATTATGAATACCATCCAACGGCGACAAATCACAATCAATATTACGGTCAGGTGAGAGACAGTACAACACCTTTAACAGCTTCAACGGCAGACAAACATACAATATCTTATTTATGTGCTGAATGTCACGGATATTACCACTCAGGAAGCGGGCAAATTTCCTCAAGTGATTACGGCGTTTCGCCGTGGCTCCGTCATCCAACGGACTTTGATATGACGGATGCTTCAGGAAGTGAATATCAGTACTACAACGGTGCCACCAACTCAACAGCAGCACCTTACAGCGTTATTGCACCCGTTGCATCTGATGACCTTACAAAGGGTGTTCTTTCTGTAGTGGATGTAAAACCTGGTGACCCTCCGGGAACTGCAATTGTAACCTGTATATCATGCCACAGAGCACACGGAACACCGTATGCAGATATCCTAAGGTGGGACTTTAGAAACTGGCCGTCAAACGGTAAATTAAACGGGTGCACTATATGTCATACACAAAAAGACTGAATTTGTGAGGGAAGAATGAGGGCAGCAATTTTAACTGCAGTATTGCTTTTGGCAGGTAGCAGCACTGCCTATGCCGGCAATTATCTGCTGTCCGCCCACGGCAACACAACATACGGCGTCAGCAGAACGTCCATGCCCGGATACTCTGTCGGAAACTGTGACAACTGCCACGAAATGCACGCAAGCCAGAACGGTGCAGAGCCTGCACCGGTCAATGGAGCTCCGTCACCATTTGCACTCTTTGCTCCAAACTTCAATACGGCCAAAACCACTAATCCTTACGTGCTGTCTGACGATTACTGCTTCTACTGCCACTCCACCACCACAGACGGTTCACTGCAAAATGGCGGAATAGATAACCACAATTTTAGTTATACATTTGGAGGTTACAACGCATCAAATGTAACCGGTATTTTCCAGATGTTTAATCAGGCTTCCTACCATAATCTCTACGATATTTACCAGTTTGCAACGGGAAATGCGGGCAGTACCACCCTGCCTTTTTCATCTTTTTTTAAACCCCAATCAAATCCGTGTGATGCCTGCCACAACCCTCACATAGTCAGGGCCAACAGGAGGCATGTTGATAATCCTTATTATACACCCCTCTCAAAACCCTCCGACCACAGCCATCTCTGGGGTGATGATGCCAATGAAACTCTGGCAGCTTTGACGGACATGTACCAGCCGCCCTACTACTACGGTTCAACAGTTACGTTTGAGCCCGACGGCACTGCAGGGACCCCTGCCCAGCAGGCTGCCAAGATGCCCGATTACATAAGCTTCTGCACAGACTGCCACAATACAACTAATATCATTTACAGCACCACTATTCAGCACTTTGACCCTAATACGGGAACCGTTACAACGGGCGGCAATCTCTATAAAATTGACTGGTTCTCTGCAAACGGAGATAAGCACGGATTCAGGGTGGCGGATTCCAATACCACACTGGCAGACCCAAATACCGCTTCACTTCAGGCACCTTACAACGATACATCCCTTCCTGTTAATGCAAACGGAGCGGGATTTGTTCTTTCATGTATGGACTGTCACGAGGCTCACGGTTCAAAGAATCTCTACTTAATAAGAGAAGAAGTGAACGGAAAAGAGCTTGTTGACGGACTTGCGTCCACATTGGGTTACAATACGACCATTTCATCACCAAACGATATCTGGAAGCTATGTGTAAACTGCCATCAAGTATATGGGGGTTCTATATCTCAGACATGGTATGTGATACATCATGTAAATCCAGATGCACCTTATAAAAATCCAACAAGATGCATAGGATGTCACGGAACTTTCGGCTGGACTGGTGAAGACTGTCAGTACTGCCACTTCCACGGCGGCGATGACAGTATTCTGCTGACGATTAACCCGAGTTATTACACTGGAAGAAGAACATTTTAAAATGAAGGTAATGGTAAAAAAGATAATTGCAATTTTTGGAATTTACTTAACTGTTTTTTGTTTTCTGCTGACGGCGCATGCTTCTTCTTTATTTGTCTATTTTCAGTTTGAAGGTGTAAAAAAACCGATAAAGATAGGAAGTATATCAATTGAAAATAAAACGCTAACCTTAAACAAAACATTCAATCCAACAGAAACGCAGAAACAATTTTTATTGGGCACCTTCCATCTCAAAGGTAAAATCCATTCTATAAAAATGAACGACAAAATCTATACTTTGGTATCAGCTCTGAACATCAAAGATAACAGTGTAAAGGCTGTCTTTATTAAAGCAACAAAAAACGGAATCTACGTTGCCCCTCAAAATCTTCTCTCCGTGAAAGATAAGGTTCTGTTTTCAATTCCAGACAAAAATGCCGTAGGTGTAATAGATGGTGATTCGGGACTTGTTGCAGGATTTATTGGTTTTAATGAGAAACCTTCCGGTATTGGCATGATAGGTGACAGAATTTATGTCGGCTTTAAAGGCCTTCCCATCGTTTCAGTTTTATCAATGGAAAACGGGTTTCCTGTTTCAGATATATCCATCCCAGGAGCCGGTTCAGCCGAAATAGAAAGTTTAAAAGGGAACCTTTACATTTTATCTGCCAGCAGACAGAATCTTTTCATATACGACACATTATCAGGAACTTTGAACAGTATCCACTTTCACAGGAAAGTTTCGGACTTTTTTATAAACAATGCAACTAATTCAATTCTCACTGCCGACGGCGGAACCGGCAACATAAACATCTTCAGTCTGATTAACGGAAGGCTAACCGGTACCGTTACAATTCCCGGTAACATTGTTTCAGTATGTGGAGACAGAGAAAATATTTATGCTGCTGACAGTTTTACCAGTTCTATAATTAAATACTCTTTATTATCAAAAACATCAGATTCAGAAGACTTGCCGGAAGAACCTCTAAAACTCAGAATATCCGAACACCTGCTCTTCGTTACAACCCCTTCAAAAGTCATTGCTCTTGATACATTCTCTTTAAATCCCTATCTCGCTTTCAATATAAACAAAAGTTCTGAAATCTTAATCGGTAACGACAAATTGTTCATCTTTTCAAAGACCGGAAAGTATTTTATTATCAATAAATCTTCCCTCTCTGTAGAAACGGTGGGGGATATACCGGGAGCAGTTTTTCAAGCCGCTTCAAACAAATCCGAGGGGTAAATGAAAAAAACGTGTCCATTCCTTGACGGATGTACTTTCATAAATTACATAAAAATAGAAGACACATGGGACAAAATAGTTACGCTGTTTTGCAGAGCAGATTACGAAAACTGTCGCAGATACCTGAGAAAAAAATCGGGTGCAAGTGTTCCCGAGGATTTGTGGCCACTTGAAGACGTAGCCGTATCAGAAATATTAAAAGAACTCGGATTTGAATTTAAAAAACACCTGCAGATGTACAGGAGGTACTTTTTAGCGTTTAAAGGCTCTTCATTATTTAGAGAAATTCTTTCAAAAACGATCTATTCAATAGAATCTATAGAAAGAAAGCACGAAAAAACTTTTCTTAAAACTTTTTTTAAAAACTACTATGACGAACTTTTCATAAAAAACTTTAATCAGGAATTTTTTACTCGGATGGCTCACTTTTACGAAAAAGAGAAAATTGATGATGTTCTCTTTGACTCTATGTTTTTAATGTACACATCCGACCTGGCGGAAAACCTCTATACCTGGCTTTCTACAACGCTCAACAATCAATTTTTGCAAACCCACATCCTGTCAACATTTGTAAAGTTAAACACCCTGTCCCTCCTATTTTTAAAGAAAAATCAGAAGCTCATGCACGAACTGGAAATTCTTTACCGTTCTCACATAAAACTATCAGAGGTTAACAAGGAACTCTATACGGATCCATTATCAGGGGTTTACAGCAGACGCTTTATGGAAGATTTTGGTGAGGACATCATAAACAGATTTACGTACTTATTATTTATAGACATAGATAATTTTAAGGAAATCAACGATACCTGCGGACACGATGCCGGTGATGAGGTTTTAAGAACGCTGGGCAGCATGTTCAAAAAGCTCCTGAGGGACAGAGATGTTATCATAAGATTTGGAGGAGACGAGTTTTTAATTGCCGTGGATACACCTACAGAAGAGTTGGCCATGAAGGTGGCAAAAAGGATTCACAGTTCTATTAGAAAAATGGAAGTTAACTACGAAGATAAAAAAATAAAAGTTACAGTATCTGTAGGAGTCTGCAAAATCGACAAGGAAAAGAGCTTTGAAGAGAATCTTAAAAGGGTTGATAAAGCTCTATACCGGGCTAAAAATAGCGGGAGAGACAGAATCGTTTTATCCGAATAGCTAAATAAGTTCTACAATTTTTCCGGTTTTTCTTATTTTACCTCTCTTTTTTAATTGAGAAACTGCCCTGGAAACTGTTTCCACGGTAAGGCCAAGCTCCATGGCAACAATCGTCGTTTTAAACTCCAATCTTCCACTCTCATCTGCCTTATGAACTATATAGTCGTAAACTCTGGAAACCGCGTCTTTCAAGCTTAAATTTTCAACAAGACTGACAAGGTGAAAGAGGCGCTCTGAAAGAATACCTATCATCTTCATTGCAATATCTGGATTATTTTTAATAATATTTGTCAACTCTTTCCTGTGGAGGAAAAGAACTTCTGTATCCTCAAGGGCTACTGCGTTTGCCGGAAAATTTCCCCCTTTTAATGCTCCTGCCTCACCTATCATTGAAACGGGCGCAAAAATCCTTAACGTCTGTTCTTTTCCACCAAAAGACTTATACAACTTAACCTTACCGTATGTAAGAATGTAGATACCGTTAGCCTCGTCGTAAGAAGAGAATAAAACCTGCCCTCGATGGTATCTTCTGTAAATGAGAACATTCTCTATCTTCCTGATTTCCAGATCTGTAAGTGTGGAGAAGGGAGGAAGAGATTTCAAAACATGCACAGGAACACTCCGGTAATCTAATTTTTAAATATTCTATCAAGAATTTCCTCTACCCTGTGTTTAAACCACTCAAAAGGTGCATGAAAGACCATACGGGGTCCACTGTATCTCATTACTTCTCTTATCCGTTCTCTCATTTCAGGTGTGTAGCAGTGAACGGGACACTTTCTACAAGAAGGTTTCTTATCGCCGAAAGGGCAAAGGTCAAGTCTGCTGAAAGCGTAATCTTTTAAAGACTGACACTCTGGACACAAACCCTCTCGCGTTCCGTGTTTTCCGTGGCAGAATACTAAAATCATTTTCTTTATGGTTCTCTTCTCTTTTTCTATTCCCATAATCAATTCCAATTATAGCAGAGGGAAGGCTTTAAAGCCTTCCCTCTAAAGGAAAATATGGAAGAGGAGGAGTGGCTGGTATCATATACCCAGCGCTTCTCTCTTTTTAAGAATGTGGGCTTCAATACCATTGGCAACTTCAACAGGATCATCACCAATGGCTATCTTACCACCTGTGAGAGATTCAACATCTTCAAGGAGAAGCTTTATAACCTTATCTGAACCTGTAACCGGTGGAGTTGGTGAAACATGGGTGTAAAGTCC
Source organism: Desulfurobacterium sp. (assembly GCF_027028515.1). Lineage (NCBI taxonomy): Bacteria > Pseudomonadati > Aquificota > Aquificia > Desulfurobacteriales > Desulfurobacteriaceae > Desulfurobacterium > Desulfurobacterium sp. The sequence goes on from NZ_JALVIW010000021.1 coordinate 25,681, forward strand.
CATGGCAACGGCTGAAAATCCATCAATAACCGCTTTCTGCTCCATATACTCAGGTGCGGTAACAGCAACAGGAAGGTCAGCCGTATCAACGCCGAGCGCATTTGCTATTGCAACAACTGTCATAACAATTCTTCCTGTATCTGTACAGGTACCGAAAGAGAGAACCGGTGGAATACCAAGAGCCTTACAAACACCTTTCAACCTCTCACCTGCATACTTCTCAGCAGCTTCAAGCGTCTCAAGTCCCGCCTGCTGAAGGCCTGCGTTACCGCAACCGGCACCTATGACTAAAATGTCTCTCTTTATAAGTTCTCTGGCAAGATTAACAGTAAGGCTGTCCTGAGGTCCGTTGGCAAGAGTAGTACAGTTAACGAGCGCAACAACACCCTTAATATCGCCGGACTTTATAACCTCAAGAAGCGGCGTCAAACTTCCGCCAAGGGCGTTGATAATTGCCTCAGCCGAAAATCCAACTATAGCCTTCTGCTTGTATTCTGAAAGATTCTCTCCCTTAACAGTTGCCTTCCTCTCCTTGAAGTTTTCGATAGCCATCTCTATTATTTTTCTTGCAACCTCTTTCTCATTTCCCGGCCTGTACTCAAGCCTTTCAGCTCCCGGTACGCCTATGATGTTTGAAACTGCAGCAAGCTTGAATTTATACTTATCTGCATACTCCTTAAGGTTTGCAAGAGAACAGTTCATATCCATTGCAAAGACATCAACAGCTCCTGTTGAAAGATAGTATTCAATACCTATCCAGTTTGCTGTAAGACCTGCAAAAACCTCATCAACAGGATTTCTGGCAAGCAGTTCCTGACCTGTCTCAATAGAGCCAACAACTTTTATACCTTTTGCACCTGCCTCCCTTGCCATCTGCTGAAGCCTTTCATCCTTTGCAAGCTCTATGAGAGCCTGACCAACAAAAGGCTCATGACCGTTGGGAAGGATGTTAACGTATTCCGGGTCAAGGATACCTAAATCGACTTCTCCCTCATGGGGCATTGGTGTTCCGTAAAGTGCATCCTGCATAAGTTCAAGAGGAACTAAGGCACCAAACAGGGAAGCAACGCCGTTTCTTAAAGCGGCAAGGGCAAGGCTTATATAATCACCGTCAATGTTTGTCATACCTCTTGCAACAGAATCTACAAGCTCCTGAAGCGGACCTTTAGAAAAGATACCCAATTTACGGAAAACATCCTTTCTTGACTGTGGTGCCAGCTTTTCAACAAGCGTTGACTCCCTGTTTTCAGCAAGAAGCTGGAGATATTTTTCTGCTACTGCCTTTGCCTTTTCGTTAAGTTCAAGAGACTGGTCAACATCAAAGATATCAGCTAAAAGGTCTATCTTTGAAGCATCCTTTATGGTAAATATTGTCTTTCCTTCAGCTGTAGCTTTCAGTGTTTCAGCAACCTCTCTGGCATGGTACGTGTAGGCGGCAAGTCCCATATTTGTCTTGTGAAGGAGGTTTCTCATAACAATGCCGTGAGCATCTATACCACACACCCCTCTCGGTGTTTGTGGAGTAATACGGCAGGGACCCATTGAACAGAGCTGACAGGAAACACCCTCTTTGCAGAATTTGCATCTAACCTTTTCCATCGCTTCAAATCTATCGGCAACATTAGAGAGCTGCGCTTCTTTTACTCTCTTATACATATAGTTGATACTTTTGTGAAAACTGATAACATCGTTTCCATTCTCTTTCGGCGCACCGCCAAAAAGCTTCTTGAACATCTTTTCCTCCTGAAGATTTAGCTTTATTATCCATTCTCTTCTTAATTTGTTAGAATAGACTTGTGATATCTTTGATTTACGTCAAGGATTCCTTTATTTTTATCATACTTAACAGGAATGATTACCATTCTTAAAGAGGAAAGTGTTGAACAGTAAGCTTTATTCCAAAATGAAGAAAACTTTATTATCAATGACTATAAACGATGTTATTCAAATTGAAAAAACCGATCCCCAGTTTCAGGCAATTAAAGAACTCTCCAGCTACTACAAAGATAAAAGAGTTTCTTTTGTAAAACTCGTAGTTATAAATGCTCTCCTCTCTTACCAGTTACCAATGAGAGGTGAAGAATACTGGAAAAGGTTTTCTGAGTTTTTTTCTGTCCACAGCAGTATTGAAGACTTTCCAGAATTTTTAAAACTGAACAACTATAGGCTTTTAAAAACGCGGCTTAAAAGATTTGAAAAGGTTAAAAGAGCCGTGGACGAGATTTTTAAAACAGAAAATGATGTGGAAATTGCAATGAAAGACATAAAAGGATTATTGGATAAACTTTCAAAAGCCCTTAAGCAGAGAAAAGATGCAAAAACCGTTGTCTTTGCAATAAAAATGTTTATCTACGCATGCCGTACAATGTATGATGAAAACCTTACCGCACCGAAAGGTATATTCATACCAATGGACAGCCGCATCCGCTCAATTTCAGAAGATAAAAATTTCTGGAAAAGATTGGAAGAAGAGACGGGAATTCCCCTGATTCACATTGATGCAGTTTTATGGCTATCCCACAAAAAGTGGAAAGTTTAGGATAAGTCTGCGCTAATCCTTTCCTTTTCAAGGCAGTGTCATCGCATCGTGTTGCGACAGCGAAGAAGAAGGTCTCGTCCGGCTTAAAAGGGTGGTGGGGATGGACTGTCCGCAAGCTCATGTCCGTGGAGGGTGCAGTAGCGCCCTGTGAAGCAGGAAGAAAATCACTGGCAACTTTCCCGCTAAAATTATATTATTAGTATAACCTAACCCGAGGAGGTGTTGCATGATTATCGCTATTCCGGCAGTAGAAACGGAAGTTAATGGAAAAAAGCTCATAAGTCCCCACTTTGGAAAAGCACCTGCATTTGTGATATTCAACGGAATGACGGGAGAATCGATGCTTGTTGAAAATCCAAAGAAACGAGCAGATTACGGAGGTGGACGATTAATAGCTGATCTCTTTATGAGAAACGGCGTTGATGCGGTTCTTGTAAAAGAGATGGGTGAAGGAGCGTTCTTTAACCTTCAAACCGCCGGCATAAAAGTTTTCCTCATACCCGAAAATATAAAGTTTGTAGAAGATGCCATAAGCCTTTACAATGAAGGAAAACTACAACCACTTACACAGCCTTCTGAGGGCGGACACCACCACTGACGGAGAAAAATATGAAGTGTCATCTGTGTAACGATAAAGGATGTTACCGTGAAGGAAAGGTATGTCAGAAATCCCCTGAATTACATACTCTTCCAAAAGAAGACCTGAAGATGCTAAAAACGGCTTCCGAAATAGAAAAAGAATTCTACTGCAAAATGACCCGAATAGAGGAAATCGTAGAATTTTCAAAGAGAATGGGATACAGGAGAATAGGCATAGCGTTCTGCATAGGGCTTTTCAATGAAGCAAAGATTGTCGCGGAAATCTTAACCAAAAAAGGATTTGAAGTCTTCTCAGCCATTTGTAAGATTGGAAGCGTGGATAAAGAAACACTCAACATACCAAAACTTAAAGAAGGAAAAGAAGCTGTATGCAATCCCATAGGACAGGCAAAAGCCTTAAACGAAAAGGGAACAGACCTTAACATAGTAATAGGCCTTTGCGTCGGCCACGATATTCTGTTTCAGAAATACTCTGATGCACCTTCAACCGTATTCATCGTTAAAGACAGGGTACTCTCTCACAACCCTGCAGGTGCACTTTACACACCGTACCATCTGCGTAGAATCATGGGGGAATGATATGAACTTAAAAAAGACTCAAAAATTTCTAAACTTCACGATTTTCGTTATCTTAACCGTTATAGAGATTTACAGAACCTTCAAAATAGGATATCCTCCTATATTCTCTCCATTTGATTCCCTACTGCTGTTAACAGCAGTATTTGCAATAATTTCAGGACTCATGGAAACAGGTATAGCAGGAACTATCCTGTCCATCTTTTTAACTATTCCTCTATTTTTTCTTCCACACTCTATCAAGGAGATACCTCCCATTATAAGAACGCCCCTATTTATCATCCACGTAACCTCTGCCATGGTATCCTACGCAATTTTTCTATCTCTATCGGTAATAGCACTGTTTGATTTAAAGAAAAAAAATTTAACCTATAAAAAATCTCTACTACTTGGATTTCTCCTGTTTTCTGTATCTATGGTTATTGGTGGAATATGGGCTTACCTTGCCTGGGCAGATCTGTTCCCTTTTGAACCGAAATCCCTTTTTTCTCTGTTTTTATGGTTTTACACCGCATTTCTCCTGCACGTGGAAACGGATAAAACATTCAAAGAATTTAAACATTATTTCATCGCTGCTGCCGGTGGCTTCGTTCTCTTCTCATTCTTCGGAATAAACTTCCTCTTCGGAGGAACACATGGTTTCTAATCTAATAAAATCAAAAAAAGTTTTTCTGGCTCTTATACTACTTTTCTTTTTAACTTCATTTATTGTAGTATTCTTAAGTAGAAGAACAGTGATAAACGAAATGGGACTTTATCGATTTTTTCTTATCATACCGCTCTATCTAAAAATTCCCATAATAGTAACAGCTTTCCTGCTCTTTATAACAGGGCTTCAAACCTTTCTCTGCTCACTCTTCTCCTTTAAAAAAATATCCTTGAGAAATATTGTTCATATCAGCGGCGGTTTAACGGTTGTACTCTGCATCCTGTTTCTGTTTCTTCCTGTATATCAGTTCAGGGGCTTTCCTGAAGGCGTTGTAAGGGAAGGAGACATTAAAATAAAAGTGGAAAATGTAAGTGTAAATCCTCAAACCATGTCAGTTACCGCAAGAATTTCGATAGAGAAAAATAAAAAAATTGTTGAAGGAACAACTTCTTTTAACAATCCTCTGATAACCAAAGACGGTGTCGTGTGGATATCGGGAGTGGACTCAAATGGTATAATTTTCAAATACCAGCCTTTCTCTATCTTGCCCTTTGTAACACTTTTATGTGCTGTTTGTTTTGTTATCTCCCTTTCAATCCAGACGGTAAAAACCTTCCTCAGAAAATAGAAAGGGGCGGCACAGAGGCCGCCCCCGAAAAATATTAAAATTAAATATTAAACATTAAACATCGTAGTAGAGGAGAAACTCCATTGGTGTCGGTCTGAGTCTGACAGGGTCAATCTCCTCTGTCCTCTTGTATTCAATGTAATCCTCGAGGAATTTCTCTGTCATTACGCCACCTTTTGTAAGGAACTCGTAATCCTTCTCAAGGGCATCAATTGCTTCTGCAAGGGAACCGGGAACTGTTGGAATGTCCTTAATTTCCTCCGGTGGAAGATCGTAAAGGTTTTTATCAACGGGCTCGCCTGGATGAATCTTGTTCTCAATACCATCAATACCTGCCATGAGAAGTGCCGTGAATGCAAGGTAAGGAGCACCTGAGTTGTCAGGGAATCTTACTTCAATTCTCTTGGCCTTAGGATTTGTTACAACGGGGACCCTGATAGATGCAGATCTGTTTCTTGCTGAATAGCAGAGGTTAACAGGTGCCTCAAATCCAGGAACAAGTCTCTTATAAGAGTTTACTGTTGGGTTTGTAAATGCACAAACTGCCTTGGCGTGCTTGATGATACCACCGATGAAGTAGAGAGCTGTTTCAGAAAGTCCGGCATAGCTGTCACCGTCAAAGAGGTTTTCACCATCTTTCCATATAGACATGTGAGTGTGCATGCCTGTTCCGTTATCGCCAAAAAGTGGCTTAGGCATAAATGTTGCAGTCTTTCCAAACATCTTGGCAACATTTTTAACAATGTACTTAGTCCACATAATGTTGTCAGCAGCTGTTATAAGGTCTCCGAATCTAAAGTCAATTTCGCACTGACCGCCTGTAGCAACTTCGTGGTGGAGGCACTCAACAACTAAGCCAGCCTCTTCCATTTTAAGAGCTATCATCTTTCTTATATGGTCAAGAGCATCTACTGGTGGAACAGGGAAGTAACCACCTTTTGGCTTAACTTTGTGACCGAGGTTCGGTCCCTCTTCTTCACCTGTTCTCCACCAACCTTCTTCAGAATCTACAAAGGCAAAGCTGTAGTTTGTGCCAGCATCAAACCTTACATCATCAAAAATGAAAAATTCAGGCTCAGGACCACAGTAAACAGTATCACCGATCCCTGCTGACTTAAGGTACTCAAGTGCTTTTTTCGCAATGTTTCTTGGGTCCTTCTCGTAAGGTTCTTTTGTAACAGGATCAACAATATCAGCAATTACGACAAGTGTGGGGACTTCAGAAAGAGGATCGATAACAGCTGAGGTTGGATCAAGCTTGAACATCATATCACTTGCATTAATTGGCTGCCACTGTCTGATTGAAGAACCGTCAAAGAAAAGTCCCTGCTCAAAAGATTCTTCAGAAATTTCATGGGCTGGAAATGTTACATGGTGCCATGTACCGAACATGTCAGAAAATCTGAGGTCAACAAACTTAACCCCTTCCCTCTGGATAAGCTCTACAACTTCCTTAGCGTTACTTGGCTTCATATCTACCTCCTGCAGGATATTTCTAAATTTAATCAAACAGCTGCATCTCCTCTTTCACCTGTTCTTATTCTAACAATGTCCTCAACAGGAATTACAAATACCTTACCATCACCAATTCTTCCTGTTCTGGCAGTATTAACGATAGTTTCTATAACCTTTTCTGCCATGTCGTCAGAAACAACGATTTCGATTTTTATTTTAGGTATGAAATCTACCACGTACTCGGCACCTCTGTAAAGTTCTGTATGTCCCTTTTGCCTTCCGAAACCTTTTACTTCTGTAACGGTAAGACCATGAACGCCGATGTCTGTTAGAGCGTCCTTAACCTCCTCCAGTTTGAAAGGCTTGATGATAGCTTCTATCTTCTTCATTATGTCCCTCCGTCCGTTTTAGAATTCACCTCGGGTATTATTTAAACAAATTTCTTGCCAAATTGGAAGGAATGGGAAAAGTTTTTGGAAAAACTTTGCAGAGAAGGCGTTAATTAAATTTCAGGAGAAGAAATGTGCACCTTTTTTGTGCACTAAAGAGATATGTTGAATAAATCAAGTGCAGAAATGGCGGAGGCAGATAGGAATCGAACCTACCGTCCCGCTCTTCGCGGGACCACCGGATTTGAAGTCCGGGGGAGACACCAGCCTCCATCTGCCTCCTTAAAAGTTTAAAATTAAATATAGCAATCGCGCTTGTAGTGTCCACTTGCGCCAAACTTTACGATATATACGATATAATTGATAAAGTTTCATCGGGGGAGAGGAGTCCTTGAAAAAGATAGAAAAAAGAATGCCTTCAGAATTTGGAGAGGATAGAATCCTCGAGATAGTCATGAAATTTAGGCCTCCTCTTGTTATTGCATTAATAACTATAATGGTTTCCACCATCGGATATATGCTCATCTCTCATGTCAGGCTTTTAAAGGCTTTCTACATGACTATCCTGACCGTCACGACCATAGGTTACGGCGAAATGTGGAATATGACAGCAAAGGGGAGAATTTTCAACATATTGGTAATGACTTTCGGCGTTGGAAGCGTAATGGGTTATTCCATAGCCGTTCTAATAAACATAGTCACATCAGGCGAAGTAAAAAAAATCGTGAGGTTTAGAAAGATGGTTTCGGATATAAATAACTTGAAAAACCACTATTTAATATTTGGACTAAACGACTATGTTGTTCATCTTACAAGAGAATTTAACGGAAAAGGTATTCCATATGTCGTAATCAGTAACTCCGAAAATATTGAAGATTTTGCAAAGAAAAACGACATCAAATTTTACCTCAATCTTGATCCTTCAAATGAAAATACCATCTATCTCGCCAATATAGAAAGAGCAGTTGGTGCGATTGTAGCGGAAACTGAGGATTACAAAAATCTCGCCATAACTCTTACTGTTAAAAATGTTGCTAAGAAGTTAAAAATCAGGAATTTTTTCATATTCTCTATAATCAACAATGAAAACTTTAAAGAGAAGCTTAAACTCGTTGGTGCAGACTATGTTGAAACAATACCAGAAATCACCTCAAGACGGATAGCCTCATTAGCAGAAAAACCACCAATATTTGGCGAAAGATCATTTTTAGAAGAGCTCCTTTTTGGAGAAGAAACCTTTATAGATATTGAAGAGCTATTAATTACACCCGAATCACCAGTATGTGGTAAAACATTGAGGGAACTTAATCTTAAAAAGCAGTTTGGAGTAACGGTAATAGCAATAAAAAAAGAAGACGGAAGCGTTGTGTATCTTCCTGACGAAGCAACCGTCCTGGAACCCGGTGATATATTAGCCGTTGTGGCACCCAAAAAGAATCTTAAAAAAGCTGTAAAAATATTTGTTAAGAGTGGCGTTCTTTCAAGAGGCGTTTTATTAAAGAAAAAGCTGAAGGAGAGGGAAGATGGATTGGAGTAAAGTTTGGACTTCTTTCTTTGTAATGATGTCACTTACAACAACTGTAGGATTCATATACGATGGTGATCCCTACGCACTCATAGCATCTGTAACCTTTAATTTAATAGCAACCCTTCTAAAACTTGGAAGCAAAAAAACGTTGAGTGCCGAACTTCTATCGACGAGTCTGGCAGCTGATCTCCACTTAATTCCGGCACTTATATTTTACGAAATGGAGACAAGGATGAGCCTTGTAAAAGCAATGGCATGGGGTGGATTGGTTGCAAATATATTTTCTGTTGTCCTCATAATCATTGAAACAGTCATAGAAACGAGAGAAGATAACTGGTTATAAAGGCAACCGTCACTTAATTTTTATAAACACTCCATAATTTGAATGATGAAATTTAGCTTTATTGTGAAAAATCTACTATAATTAAGCTGGATGCATTTGTAGTTTTCGCTTTGAGGGGAACAAATGAGATTGACTTTGGGTGCAAAGATTAAGAAACTCACCATATCCATGCTTATTATATTAATCACAGTCTTTCCTCTGGCGGCTCATGCTGTGGTCAACAACACAACTCCCATTGACCAATATCTTAAGAAAATAGAGGAAGATATTTCCAAAGGAGAAAACATAAAAAAAATAAATGAAGAAATAAAGAGATTGATGGAGATAAAAGACTCTTCGTCAATATTCTATCTGCCAGAGATAAACTACATAACCGGAGAAAAATTTGAGAACGTTCCTCCATCTTCTGCAGATAAGATAAGAGAGAAAATCATAAAAATAGATATTGGCGTAAGTACTGCTACCGTTGGAATAGTTATTCTCTCTATTTTTACACTTATATATGCTTCAGATAGGTTGTTTTCTTCTGAAGCAAAAAGAAACATTGCTGTTTTCATTGGTACAATTTTAATAATATGTGGACTAATATTCCAAAACATTCCATTCTATTTAATATTCGCCGCAATTGCAGGGTTGGGACTTCGTTTTAAAGAAAAAATACCTTTTTCTATAGCTATGATCTTTCTCCTGCTTCTCCACACATGGGGCGTAGGTGCAGAAAAAGGGTATTTTAACTACATCTCTAATCCCAAAAACCTTTTGTATGTGAAATTGAACAGGGACAACTATGCACCCCCTTTTTTAATCGGCAAGGCACCTGCTAACATGGTCAAGATAGCTTCCATAGCAAACAAACAGGCGCTGCTTCACAAAGTAGACACTAAAAAACTTAAAGACCTGGCTGAAGAGGTCCGTGATAGAAAAATAAAAGCTATTTTATATAATAACTTGGGGTGTGTTGCTTTCCAGAAAGGTAACCTTAAAAAAGCCATTAATTTATTCAAAAAGGCAGAAGGATTCTATCCAATGGTTAAAACTTATTACAATCTGTTTCTAACTTACTCTTCTCTGCTACAACCTCAGGAAGCGGAAGCGTATTCAAAAAAACTTGAAGAGGCAAACTTTTCTTTTAATAAAACGATTCCTCTAATAGCCAACATCAGCGACATAGGTTTTCCTAAACCTGATTTTTCTATACCTATTTACAGCTTAATCGCTATAGTTGTAGGTACCCTTTTAGGTTTAACAGCAATGAATGTAAAAAAAACAGCAGCCCTTATCAGTATAAATCCATTTTTCAGTTATCTTCCAGGGTACAGACTGTACTATGCAAACAGATACAGTGCTCTGTTCCTACTGTTGGGAGCCATCATGGCTCTTGAAATCATCATAGGGAGCATGCTATGCTCAATGAACCTGTAAAGGGAAAGATAAACGACTTTGAGCAATTTCTGAAATTACTTGAATTTTTGGGAGACGATGTTCTTTTCAGACTGAAATGTGGAGACGAGCACATAACTTTCTGTGCAGAACAAGGAACGTTTACTATAGTTTCAAATGGAAACTCTGTAGATGTTCACGAACTTAAAAGAAAACTGTCAAAGTGGGTTATTCAAGGAAGGAAAGAAATAACGTTTACAATAATTCCAGCACTCGATAAATGTCCTGAAGGTGAAAAAATAAGTAAAGATGAACTGATTAAAATAGTTGAATCCATAAAGTATATCCGGCAGATACCGTCGAAGTTCAAGATAAAGATTATTGATAGCGATAAAGTTCCTGCTATTTTGAAAACCTTCTCCAGGTATCCTGTAGAAAGGGAACTTGTTTTAAACAGTTCATCATTTTCTCTACTTGATCTATGCAAGTGGGAAAATGATGGTATTATTGAAATTCAAAAGATAAACCTGATGGACAGAATAGCTCCTCTGTTTGCCGGAATCACTTTTATCTTCATTTTCGCAGCAGTTGTTATTGCCTTCTTTCCATATGGAAGGACAATCGTATCCTATGTGAAAATGCAGCAAATAGAAAATGAAATAAATGCCAAAAGAATTTTAAACTACAAATTGCCGGAAAAACTACCTGTGAAAGATGCCTTCTTTAATAACATATATTATAAAAACGGCTATTTGATAAGCCCCGGACCGGACAGAAAGCTGGGTACATCTGATGATTTAGTATTAAAATTGCCGGACCTCAGCAACTCTTCACTGTTTGTTATTCCATGAGGCAGGAATGAAAATATCGTTAATAGGATTTATGGGATGCGGGAAATCAACCGTTGGAAGACTACTATCAAAAAAGCTTAACTTTCCATTCATTGACATAGATGAAGAAATTGAAAAAAAAGTAGGCACCTCAATACCGGAAATATTCAGACAATTTGGTGAAGATTTTTTCAGAGAAAAAGAAATAGAGATTTTTAAAGCAATAATAAGCAACTTCGATAAAGTAATAATATCCACAGGCGGTGGAATGCCGTCCTACAAAAATAATCTTAAGATATTGAATGAACGCTCTATATCTATCTATTTAAAAGCAGATTTTGAAACTTTATGGGAAAGAATAAAGGCTGATAGCAATCGACCGCTTGTAAAGCGCGGGAAAAATGAACTTATGAAACTCTACAAGACAAGGGAAAATTTTTACAAAAAAGCAAAAATCATAATCAATACGCAGAATAAAACGCCTGAACAAATTGCAAATGAGATTATAGAAAAGATCGTCAAATAATATCCACGAATTTCTCAAAGTCAGAAGAATCGGAAAATTCATAAACAGGCACATCAAGAAGGTAAGACAGCGTTTCTCTGTTTGTTTCCGCACTGACATCTGATGCTTTAAAGTTGTTCAAGAAAACGCCCCTAACCGGAATGTTATTGTATTTGCAAACTTCAACTGTTAAAAGTGTATGGTTAATTACACCCAACTTATTCAAAGCAACAACAAAGACCATATCTGCTATTTCTCTTGCTAAATCGAGGAAGGTATAACTTCCTGATATTGGAACCATTATACCCCCAGCACCTTCCGCTATTAAAATCTCATAGTGTTTTGACATATTCAGCATTTTCGTTTTTATGTATTCAACATCTATCTGCCTTCTTTCCAGCCTTTCCGCAACAGCGGGTGCAACTGGTGTTTTAAAAGAGTAGATCGGCGGTATTTCCATACCGCATACGTCAGAAATCTTCCTGGCATCTTCACACACAGGGTTGCATCCTGTCTCAACTATCTTCAGCCCTGTTACATCTTTCCCACTTTTAATTAAAATCCTTAAAAAGTTAACTGTAAAAAACGTTTTGCCAACACCCGTATCTGTTCCGGTAACAAGAATTATCATTGAACAAACTTCCTCGCTTTCAATTTTTTAGAAATGGTTTCAGCAATTTCAAGTTCCTGTTTCTTTGCTTCTTCGATAAGGTTAGAAATCTCCATCTGAAGCTTCTTCCTCTCATTTAAGGGAAACCGGGAAAAATCAATTTTTGAAAGTTCACAGGCAAGTTCTGTCGCCGTTTTGTAATCACCATCTTCAATGGCAATAGCCATCCGAGACATTATTTCCTTTAAAGTTTTGATTCTAACTCCTCCCACGCACTCTTTAATTCTACCATTATATCAATTATCCTTCTAAGAAGTTCAGCGTCATTACTGGTGTTAACCTTCAAAAGAGACTCCTCAATAAAATCATAGAGAGCCCGAAGATTCTCTGCTATCTCACCACCCTTCTCCATATCAAGGGAAGCGTTTAAAACTCTCACTATATCATGTGCTCTAAGGATATTATCAACCTTCGTTTTAACATCGCTATCTTCAATTGCTTTAACGGCAATGCTCATACACAAAATAGCCTTTTCATAAAGCATCAGCAGTTGTTTTACAGGTGAAGCTGTCTCAACGTCCATTTTTAAATAAGGATTAACCATCCGCCACCTCTTTATGCACCTGTAGTTGTATTAATAGAAGTTCCTGGAATAATAGAAGGTGTTCCAAATGTTTGTGTTATCCTGGCCTGGACTTCCTGCATTTGAGCCATATAAAGCTGTAACTGAACAAGTTGCTTCTTCATACTTTCTATCTCTTCTGAAATACGCTTATTTGTAAGCTCTATCTGGTTTTCTATATAGTTTATCTGATTGTCATAACTCTGCTGTTCTGTAGAAATAGGGCTATCTACACCTGTAATATAGATGAGATAATCGTAAAGATTATCTTTCAAGTCTTTAGTAAGAGCATCCTCGAGACTCTCGGGATCTGACGAAAGAATCTCGTCAACTTTGGAAGTGTCTATAGAAAGATGGCCTGTATCTTTATCCACTTCAAAAATACCAAGCTGAAACAGGGGATCAAGTTTGTCAAAAAGTGTTGAGCGGATATCCTGAAGTGTAAAATCTCCTGAAAGCGCTCCATTTTTACCGGTGTACTTTTTTACAAAATCAACTATGGAATTGTAAGCTTCTACAAGCTTTTGAAGATTGTCCTTCACCTGACTATAATCATGGTCAATTGTAACTGTAACAGGTGAGCTTGTAGGCGCTTCTGCAGTAATCGTCATGCCAGGAATAACACTGGTAAAATCATTCGTTGAACTCGAAACCTGTGTACCGTAAATTTCTATAATTGCATCCTGAGCCGTTTGCACATGGCTATCAACGTAGGCATCTCCCAGCTGCAGAACATCAAGTAAATCACCTCCGCCTGTTTCAGTTATTGAAATGGTATTATCTGCACCCGTATCAGCTCCGGAAAGCAGGAGTCTGTAATTTGTTCCATCAAAAAATACCGTCGCTTTAACCTTATCCTGAGCAGCATTTATTGCATTTGCAATTTCCTGAATGGTGGAAGGCGTATTAGTTGAAGTATCGGCATCGTAATCTATCGTTGCCACCACATCTCCGCCATAAGAAATCTGGAGTGTTCCTGCCGTTGTTGCCACAGCTGCCGTTTTATCGGAAACGCCGGCCTGAGAAAGCCATACATCTTTCTTCGCAGTTTGAATAACAGAAAGGTCAAAAGAAGATGCATCCACTGCTGTTGGATCTGTAATAGTAACATTCACCGCGGATTCGTTAGATACGGAAACCGACTTCTGCTCAAAGATAGAATCATCAAAAAGATCATTTGCAACATCCTGAAACTTTTCAAGTAAAGAATCAAAACTTGAAAGGGCAGATTTTTTATTTTGAAGCTCTGACTCCCTTTGTTGATAATATTGAATCTGAACGCTTTTAATAGAGTACATCTGATTTAGAATCTGCTGGTAATCAAATCCACCTACAAGGTTGCTTAAATAAAGTTCTCCTGCCATAATTTGTCTCCTTCAAGCCTTTTCACGGAGCAGCAGTCCGGTAATTTCGTCTATATACTTAGCAATTTTTATCATGTATTCTGGAGGTATTTGTCTTATAACCTCTTTCGTCCTGGTATCTATCACTTTTATAACAGGTATCTCTTCCCCGTCATCTATTTTTTCAATCTCTATTTTTAACTGAGTGTTAAGCATAGAAAGCTTTTCCTTAAGGCCATTTAAAAGCTTCTCCATTTCCCGTGGGGAAAGCTTTTTCTTTTCCTCTTCCTGCACTGTCTTTCTGGTTTGATTTTGAACTCCGATACGAACATTTCTTACCACACTTTGAGGATTATTCATTTGAATAGTAGCCTGAATGTCGGCAACATTCTTAACGTCCATCTTTTACCCCGGATTGCATTTAACCCTATTTACTAATTTATCATTTTCCTGCCCTTTTCTCAACGGCTCTGAGAAGCCGCTGAAAAAAGGGCGGGTCAGTCCCGCCCGAATGGTTGTTACCTGAGAAGCTGAAGGACAAGTTGAGGAAGCTGGTTGGCCTGAGCAAGCATGGCGATTCCGGATTGCATGAGAATCTGGTTTTTGGTAAAGTTTGCCATCTCTGCAGCAAAATCAACGTTTCTGATGCGAGATTCTGCCTCAGAAGTATTAACTCTTGTTGTCTGATTGTTGTTGATGATTTTTTCAAGTTCAATCTGATAAGAACCAAGTTTTGCAGCAAGATCATCAACAGCTTTAATGAGATTATCAACCGTTTGCACAGCTGCGTTAGCACTTGTCTGTGAAGTTACGTCAATAGCGTAGCCTGTAGTTCCTATTGTAACTGTAGATGGAGCAGTACTTGAAGCACCTGCTGATGCTTGAGCGGTTGAAATAACAATGGCCAACTCCTGATTTGTACGTCCTCCATAGTGGATCGTAAATGTTGTTGCAGAAGAGGTAAAAAGATTCATACCATTAAACTCTGTATCGCTAAAAATCTTTGAAACAGAATCAATAAGGTGGTTGATATCCTGCTGAATTTCCTGTCTTGCCTGTGTGTCAAGGGTGTTTGAAGCTTGGATAACTTTTGATTTTACATCGT
>NZ_JALVIW010000022.1:0-1813 GCF_027028515.1 Desulfurobacterium sp.
ACCTGCTTATCCCAAACGGCAGAGTGGGTTCTTCCGTCTTTTTCGGCTTTATAACGGGTTTTGTTCCCTTCCATACCATCTCTGTAAGAATTGTATCAAGCGTGTAATATCCCACATCTACAAACAGGGCAGGAATGTCTTTGTTGGCCAGGTATCTCCCATCTAAGTTGTAAATGTGATCAATGTATCCACCCCACCCCTGTGGAAACACATATGCCTGAATCCTTAACTTCTTTTTTCCGTGATAGTAAAATTCGTGAACTCCAGTTAACCTTTTTGCTACCTCTTCTCTGATGTCAAGCCAGGCAGGCGGTAAGCCTATTCCCAATCTCACCTCTTCGTTGTAGTCTTTAAGTGCATAGAAAACTACTGCCAAAAATTCATCTGAGAGGAAAAACTGCCTGTCCCTCGTTTCTGTAATTCCTTCCATTACGCCGATTTCGTACTTCTTACCGTTCACTTCCACAAAATCGGCCTCTCCAAGAGCCTTTTCTTCCCTAAACGGCCTGACATTCGTGGGAAACTTCGACCCACCAGACCTTGTATACCTCTTCGTCCACCCGTAACCTACATCCAGCCCTACAATTGCCATGACCAACCTCCTCTATCGTTTTCTTATGCCAATTATACCTAATTAACACTACCTATGTCAAGCTAATTATATCTAATTATGTCTAATGATTGATAATTAACCTGTTCCGATACAGCTACCAATAACCACAATACCGATTTCGGTCTAACAGAAAAAAGCAAATCTTCCACCTACTATTCCCCCTCTCCCGTTAAACCTGCATACTTTCGTTTTTCCAAATATCCATATTTGAAAGTAAAGAGAAAAGGAATATAATAATAAAAAATAGTACTCGGGAGAGGAATTATGGTAGAAACAATTTTCAATCCGTTAGAAATCCTGTTTTGGCTTACTTACGGAATTATTAGTGTAGTGGTTATGGGTGTAGTTAGTGTTTTCTATTATAAAATCTATAATGTAGTTTCTGAGCTTAAACACTTTTCTAACGAAATAGCTACCCAAATCGGTAAAAAATTTATAGTATCTCTGCTAATCGGTTTTGTTATTGGAATATTTGTTTACAAGTTTTTCTTACTCCCTATGCTCTACAATTCGACACAATTACAGGATAACAGTTTTTACCTGACTGCTACTTTTGTTCTTGTAATGGCCTACCTGTTTCCACTTTATTTCGTAGCAGAATCTAGAAACATTAAAGTGGATTCTTATATTCTTGCTAAGGTTAAAGAAAACGATTTTACGGGTGTGGTTAAAGAGGAAATAGAAAAAGTTAAGAACATCGTAGAGATTTCGGGATATGGAACTAGTTTTCTGCTCGGTGCCAACCTACCCATTGCAGTTATTTTGGGAATACTTGCCTTTCTGATTTCAACTACTCCGTGGAATATGTTTGCCTTAAAGAGGAATTCAAGTTAGCTTTTCCTACTTCTTTTCTTTCGTGTTTTTCCTTTTTTAAAAAACTTATCAAGCCACTTACGGCAGGTAGCAAAATCTCCTTTTTCTAATGCTTTTTTTACCTTATCGTCGCCGTATTTTTGGATAACCTGAACCTGTTTTTCCGTAAGTGGACGATTTAGTTGTTCTTTTTTCTTTTCTTTTAATACCTTATCTATCCACTTTGAAAGTTTGTTCTTATCACTTAATATCTCTGAATCAAGTTCTATCCCTTTTTCCTCAGCGAGTTTTTTGGCAAACTCAACCTGTTTTTCTGATGGCTTGCTTATTACATCTTTATGGGATTTTATTATAGAAGCACAGTATTCGAAGTTGTCAAGTTTAGAC
>NZ_JALVIW010000023.1:0-40737 GCF_027028515.1 Desulfurobacterium sp.
AAAGGCAAGGGGAAAAGCCCCTTCACCTTAAACGCCTTTCTTGTTTTTTATAAGCTCTTTCAAATATTCAATCCACTCATCAACCCCTTCACCGGTAACCGTCGAAATTGTGAAAATCTTAAGTTTTGGATTGAGAGAAAGAGCTTCTTTTTTCACCTTTTCAATATCAAAATCAAAGTAGGGAAGAAGATCTATTTTCGAAATTATAAAAACATCTGAAGTTTTAAAAGCTTTTGGATACTTGGCAGGTTTATCAGGACCTTCCGGCACAGAAACCAAAACCACCCTAACATGCTCGCCAAGGTCAAAAGAGGTTGGACAAACAAGGTTTCCAACGTTCTCTATAAAGAGAACGTCAAGTTCTTTCCCTTCAAGCTGATGCTCAAGAGCGTGAAACCCTTTATGAACAAGGGGCGCCTCTAAATGACAGGCACCTCCTGTCGTAAGCTGAACAGCGTAAGCGCCCTTAGCCCTTACCCTTTCAGCATCCCTCTCTGTCTCAATGTCTCCCTCAAGGACACCAATAGTAAACTCATTCTTCAATCTCTCAACCGTCTTTTCAAGAAGTGTCGTTTTACCTGAACCGGGAGAGCTTATCAGATTAATGGCAAGTAGATTTTTCTCGTCAAAATGCTTTCTGTTCTCCTCAGCATATTTATCGTTCTGCTTAAAAAGACTCTCTTCAAGCCTAACGGTTTTGACACTTTCATGGCTGTGCTCATGAGTATGTTCATGTTCATGAGAAGGCGTTCCACACCCGCAAATGTCACACATAATCTCCTCCTAAACATCAATCTCTATATCAACAACTTCTAATTCCTCTCCAGAAATCATCATAACATTTAAAGAACCGCACTTTGGACATTCAGGGAAATAGGCGTTATCAACTTCAAACTCTTCACCGCAGTCAAAACACCTGTAAACAGCAGGAACTTCCACTATCTCCAAAACCGCGTCCTTCATATAAGGATACTCACCTTTCAAAGAGTCAAAGGCAAAAATGAAAGAATCTATCACAACACCTGCCAATTTCCCTATTTTTACTCTGACCTTTAAAACCTTTTTGGCATTCTCTTTTTCTGCAACCTTCACGATGTTATCAAACATTCCCATTACAAGAGAGGTTTCGTGCATCAGCCAGTCTCCTGATCCATAAATTCAATAAGCTCATCTAACGCTTCCCATATTTCGCTAGCTGCTTCTTCACTTATAACCTCTATGGCGCTACCGACGTGAACCATTACATAATCCCCAACCTTAACCTCATCTTCGGGAATAAGCATCAAATTTATATTCCTCTTAACACCTTTTGCTTCTGCAACAGCCATAGGATAGTTTATCTCCACTATCTTCATAGGTACGCCAACGCACATACTAAACCTCCTTTTTATCCCTTTCCCACCATATCCGCTCTTCCTTGCTAGATGCTGCCTTTGGTTTAACTTTAACCCCAAGAGCCTCAAGTTCTTCTATCACAAGTTTTTCAACATCTTTAAGTTTCTCTTTTAAAATAGGTGAAAGCTCTGTATCAGGCTCAAGAGACGCAGGAACAACACCTATAAGTTTCACATATTCAGGACATGAACCTTTTATATCGTTAAGCAGTAAAACCTCCTGGAGTCCTATCTGGTGGGGAGAAAGCTTAAGAGGAAGATTATCTATATAAAAATCCTCTTTATCATAAGTAAAGAGAGAACCGGGCTCTGCATCAACAGCTACAACATCAATTATTATGAGCTTTTTTATGTAATCTATCAAAGGTGAAAGAAATATTCCAGCCGTTCCACCATCTATAAGCTCAACATTCTCCGGAACATCATACCGCTTTTTAAAGTACTCTATAAAATGAACACCAAAACCCTCATCACCAAGAAGGATGTTGCCAACACCCATTATGCCAATCTTTTCCATACTCTCTCCTTTAAAGTTGATAGTCTTACCAAAAGGGGCTCTCTCCTTTAGTAAAACCACCAAAAAATAAGGGGGGAGAAACTCCCCCCTTAATTATATACCAATTCTAATAATCATTGATGATCCTTGGGGAAGAACTTATACCCTGTGAAGATAGAAGATATAAGTCCCTCAGGATGCCTAATATCGTTCCAGGAAGCAATATAGATGTGAACAAGCGCAAAGATTGCGAAATACCAGTTGAGAATGTGGTGAATAAACCTTGCAGTTTGCTGAGTCCCAAAAATAGAACCGAGGCTTACAAAGAAACTGTTTTCAGGATAGAGAAGGTAGAAACCTGTAATAAACTGAACCACTGCAAGGAGAATAGTCATAATATATGACATACCTGCCATAGCATTGTGACCCGTTCTGTGCTCGTGGCTGTCAGTAAGGTAAGCATAGTGAAAAGATGTAGTTATCATGTTCTTAATATTCCTCGGCGTAATAGGAGCAAAGTCCCACACCTTTTCATGCTTATTACCGAAAAACCACAGGTAAATTCTTGTAATAACAGCCATTGTAAAGAGCATTCCTGCAACAAAATGAATATATCTAGCCATAGCCATAGGCCACTGATGGCTTCCTTCCATCCATGTATTTGTCCATGGCCAATCTATGTAAAGGCCCGTGGCAATCAGGACAAATATGGAAAGCGCAAACACCCAGTGATAAACCCTGAGCAGAACGCTCCAAACATACACCTTTTCATAATCTTTTCCATGACCTGCCATTGGTTCCCTCCTTGAGGAAGTTAAGGGGGCAAAAGCCCCCACAAATTACAGAGCTTTAACTTTAACTATTTCCTTACCCTCTGGATCAATCATGTGAACAGCACATGCGATACATGGGTCGAATGAGTGGACAGTTCTGAGAACTTCAAGAGGTTTCTCAGGATCTGCAATAGGATTGCCGATAAGGGCGCTCTCGTATGGTCCTCTCTGTCCCTTGCTATCTCTTGGACCAGCATTCCATGTAGAAGGAACAACTTCTTGATAATTTTTCATAATACCACCATTGTGAACAACGCACCAGTGAGAAAGAACACCACGAGGTGCTTCGTGGAATCCGCAACCTCTAATTTCTCCCTGCGGATAGGATGGTGGATTGAAGATTTCAAGATCACCTCTTCCAATGTTATTAACAAGCTGCTCCCACTGCTTGATAGCAAGGTCTGCCATCATTGCAGCTCTGATAGCTCTCGCAAGGTGGCGACCCGGTGTTGACTTGAGGTTTTCAATTGTAACCTTTGTTCCAGCCATACTGCTGAGCTGGTTCAGTGCGTAGTCAGCCCATTTCTTAGTAAGAGCATGCCCTTGAAGATATCCTGCAAGAACCTGAGAAAGAGGACCAACTTCCATAGGAACATATTCACCATTAACCTTAAATCTTGGTGCCTTAGACCAAGAATATTTGCCATTTTCATTAACTGTTCCGTCAGGTTCAAAACCGGTATATTTGGGAACTGTTTCTTCTTCCCAAGGATGCCTTGTCCAGTCGCCGTCATACCAGGCGTGAGTAATGTTTTCATAGACATTATTAATAAAGTATGGATCGTAGAAGCTCTTAATAGGTGTAACTTTGTTATCAATTACTGTTCCACCTGGAAGATCAAATATCTCACCTTTTGTATCCTGGGGAAGTTCAGGAACGGAAAGATAATATTCACCTGTTTTACCGTAAGCAAGCCAATCTTTATAAAATGAAGCAATAGCAATAACATCGGGAAGATAGCAGTTTTGAACAAAATCTTTGACATCATCAAGAAGAATTTTAATATATTCAAGCCTCTCCATGTTAAGTGTCGAATCATTATTAGGATTAATAGCTGTAGAAACGCCACCAACAGCAAGATTCTGGATATGAGGGCTTTTTCCTCCCAGAATACCTACTACTTTTGAAGCTTTCCTCTGAAAGTCAAGAGCCTGAAGATAATGAGTAACAGCAATAAGGTTTACTTCAGGTGGAAGAATCATTGCAGGATGCCCCCAATAGCCAGTGGCAAAAATACCGAGCTGACCTGAAGATGCGAATTTTTTAAGTTTCTCCTGAACTGCCCTGAATACAGAATCACCGTTGAGCTTCCAGTTCTGATAGCTATCTGCTATTGCTGCAGCTTTCTTTGGATCTGCCTTCAAAGCAGAAATGAGATCAACCCAATCAAGCGCAGACAAATGGTAAAAATGAACTATATGATCTTGAAGAGTATGAGCTGCAATAATAAGATTCCTTACCATTTGTGCATTATAAGGAATTTCCAATTTTAGAGCATTTTCAACTGATCTCACAGATGCAATAGCATGAACTGTTGTACAAACACCGCAAGTTCTCTGAGCAAACATCCAGGCATCATCTGCCTCTCTTCCAATAATAATATTTTCAAGCCCTCTCCACATCTGAGCAGAAGAAACAGCATCTTTAATTCTGCCGTTTTCTACTGCAACTTCTATACGCAAGTGACCCTCAATTCTCGTAATAGGGTCAACAACTATTCTCTTAGCCATAGTTTAACCTCCATCTGGGGTTTTTATTTTTAAAAATTAGTCTTCCTCTTTTTTACCTTTTGCCAAACTTTTGGCAACACCAATACCAGCATGGATAGCAAGAGCAGCTGCTGTTACACCAAGAGCTTTCTTACCAATATCAGTAGCATTCGCAATTATTCCGCCCTTAACAGGCAAACTTACTCCAGGAAGCCTTTTATGGAATGGCGTCATAGTATCCCAGAAGTTCGGCTCTGTACATCCGTAACAACCGTTACCAACAGAAACAGGCCATACTTCTGCATCATTAAACCTAATTACTGGACAATTAGAAAAGGTTTCTGGAGCTTTGCATCCCATCTTATAGAGACAGTAGCCAAGCCTGTGCCCCTCATCACCAAACTGCTCAACATATCTTCCTTCGTCAAAATGAGGCCTTCTTTCACAGTGGTCATGAATTCTTCTTCCGTAAGCAAAAAGCGGCCTTCCGTAAATATCTGTTGGAGGAAGCTTTTTAAATGTGAGGAAGTAAAGAACCGCAGAAAGGAAGTTGTGTGGGTTAGGTGGACAACCGGGAATGTTAAGAATTGGCTTATCTTTGACAATATCAGCAGTTCCTACTGCCTTTGTTGGATTCGGTTTTGCAGCAGGAATACCACCATAAGCTGAACATGTGCCGATGTTAATAATTGCAAGAGCGTTCTTTGCGGCTCTCTTGAGATTGTGAGCGGCAGAGTGCCCACCAATCATACAGAAATCTTCACAATCTCCAGTTGGAATAGCTCCTTCAACTACAAGAATGTAGTTTGGTTTTTCAATAGCCCTCTCAAAAGCTTCTTCAGCCTGAGGTCCCGCACCTGCCATAAGAGACTCATGGTACTCAAGATCAATGAGATCAAGTATTAAGGTAGCAAGGTCTGGATGTGAAGCCCTCAAGAGAGACTCGGAGCATCCTGTACACTCCTGAAAATGAAGCCAAACGACTCTCGGTCTCTTAGGGTCTTCTGCAGCTTCAGCCACCCTCGATACCATTTCCATCGGAAGCCCCATAACTGCTGTAGCTATAGCACAAGCACGCAAGAAGCCACGACGGGAAATTGTTCCTGGGAATCCCCCCGTGAACATGTTTCTGTCCATGTTTTAAC
Source organism: Desulfurobacterium sp. (assembly GCF_027028515.1). NCBI lineage: Bacteria > Pseudomonadati > Aquificota > Aquificia > Desulfurobacteriales > Desulfurobacteriaceae > Desulfurobacterium > Desulfurobacterium sp. Next base: position 5,579 of record NZ_JALVIW010000023.1, read on the forward strand.
CCTCCTTTTCTTGGATTGGACAATACTTTAATCTGATTATAAGAGTCTTTAGCGGACAAGTCAATACTTTCTTATATTAGTTGTATCTAATATAGATTTAGTGTTACTCCAGTTTTACCTTTATACTAAAAAGTTACATTTATAGAATCACCTTTTCCATTGATCTCTATCTTATATATAATTTATACTTCCTGTGAAAAACTTGAAGTACATTTATCAAAAGTATATACTAGTAAAATATTTACTTAAGTGATAAAAGAAGGAAGAAACATAAAAAAAAGAATGGAGGAATCAATGGTAGAACCAGGGAAAATAGCACCAGGTTTTTGCTTAAAAGACGACACGGGAAAAGAGACCTGCTTAAAAAACTTTAAAGGGAATTGGGTTGTTCTCTATTTTTATCCAAAAGATAACACACCGGGATGTACAAAAGAGGCAGAAGGATTTACTGAAAAGTTAGGCGAATTTAAAAAGCTAAACTCAGAAGTTATAGGTATAAGTCCCGATTCTGTGGAAAGCCACAAAAAATTTAAAGAGAAGAGAAATCTCAAAGTTACACTTCTAAGTGATCCGGAACATAAAGTGATTGAAGAATACGGAGCATGGAAACTCAAGAAAAGATTCGGGAAAGAGTATTACGGTGTGGTAAGAACAACCTATTTAATAGATCCTGATGGAAAAGTGGCACATGTATGGAAAAATGTAAGAGTCAAAGGACATGTTGAAAAGGTTTTAGAAATGCTGAAGAAGTTAAGTGAAAAATGAAAAGCCCTCCCCGAAGGGAGGGTTCCAGAAGAAGAGGAGGGAGGTTCCGCAGGATTAAAAGTTCCAGTGGAGATCCATGGATACGCTGTCCTGAGAATTTTTAGCTTCGTAGGTTGGATAGGCGTTTGCAGTATCTTCAACTTTAAAGTTATTTTCAAATGCATGAACATAAGCTACATCAACTGCAAAATGCTTGGTAAACTTATATCCTGCACCAAGCGTAAGATGTGTTTCTGTAATAGCAGGGAATCCAAGGGCATTAAGAACTCCAATCTGATAATTATTATACCTAGCAGCAAGATCAGGAACACTTATAGTCTGTGTTGCGTTTGACGCTGCAGCTACATTATCAAGGGGGCTTTTAGCGTAGTTAAAACCAGCTCTTAAAGTTAAAGCCTCTGTTGCTTGATACTCAGCACCTAAAGCGTAAACAACCTGATTGTTCCATCCAAACTGCTTGTATCCGTCAGCACCGGCCCAGTTAATCCATCTAACGTCAAAACCAACCTTTAATCCATCAATAGGCTTAACGCCGACACCGGCGGCAACTTCCTGAGGCTGCTCAAGCTTCATATCTTCAAATGTTCCATCACCATTTGAATCATACACCCTTTTGTAAGTCATTTTTATAGGAGACATATATGAGAAACCTGCTGTAAACATATTTGTTTCATAAGAAAGACCAAGGCTTGCTCCAACACCAAAATCCTGAGAAAATCCCTGTCCCATATCAAGAGAACCCCATGCCATATGGAGAGCCGCACCAAGAGCAATATTATCCGCTAGCTGATAAGAAATGCCCGGCATCATTCTCATAAAAGAAAAGTTGGTATTTGTTGACCGTAAAACAGCTGGATCATTTCTGTAGTCTGTTCCCATACCAGAAACGCCAAAAGCACCAACACCTAAAACGAGTTTATCACTAAGTCTCTGTGTAATCGCAAACTCAGGAATTACAAATGTATCTGCTTTACTGGTTTCATCTGCCAAAGTGGCATTTCCCACAGTAGCGGTTATCTTTACATCAGGCATAAAAAGCGTTGAACCAAAGCTAACCTCAAAATTTTTAGATTTTGACATCCATGCAGGGTTTCTGTATAGAGCATCTGTAGCACATATCGGCATACCTACACCGATACCGCCCATCGCTCTTGATACTGGTGATACTCCAATCATGTCGTCACCGTTGGTAGCAAATGCTGTTTGAGACATTCCCCCTGCTACCACAGCTACTGCAAGCAGTGTTAGAAGTTTCCTTCTCATGTTTCCCTCCAGAAAAGTTAAGTTTTAAAGTCCCCGAATAGAGGGACATTTATTAAGCTTTACCTGTCATGATGTATCTTTCCATGTAAGGCATAAAGTGTTTGATAATCTGAGGCAAATAACCCGACATGTAATTTTTCATTACTTCCGGCATTAAATCCGGCATTTCCTTCTTTAAAAAGTCAGGCATCGGTATTCTCTCTTCCATACCCTTAAGGAATATTGGAAGAAGCTTTGGCATCATCTCATCAAGCATTGACGGGAAGAGCTTTGGCATTATCGGTTTCATAGCTGCAAACATGGCTTTTCTTACAGCCATCGGTGCAGACATCATGAACTTCATCATACCCCTGTATGGTTCAGGCATCGCATCTATCATCTCAGGAAGATAGTCAGCCATAAACCTTGCCATACCAGGAGGCTCCATTATCGCTATCATGGCCTCAAAAGTCCCCCAGAGCTCTCTAACCCACGGCTCAGGACTTTTAAGGTCGTAACCTTTAGCATCGGCAAGAAGAGCAGCTAGATCAACAATTTGAAGTTCAGGTAACTTTCCTTCCTCAACAAGGTAGTCTCTATCCACCCTCATCTTAAATTCACAGCATGGGCAGATCGTTGCAAGAGTGTCTGCTCCGGCATCTGTTGCTTCTTTAAGCTTCTTAAGACCAATTTTATGAGCAACTTCAGGATTTTTAACAAGCGTTCCGGCACCACCACAGCAGAGAGTTTTATCCCTGTTATGTTTCATTTCAACAAGCTTAATACCCGGAACTACTTTAAGAAGTTCCCTCGGCGGCTCTGTAATAGGAACAGTTCTGCCGAGCTTACATGTGTCATGATACGTAACAACATCTACATTTTTCGGTTTTCTTTCAAATTCAAGCTTTCCTTCCTTAACAGCATCTGCGAGAAGCTCTGTAAAGTGCTTTATTTCAAAAGGATAGTCAACTCCCTTTTTCTCCGCTATTTCCTGATAATAAATCTTCCATGTTTTGTAGCAGGAAGGGCAGGAAGTAACTATAGTTTTTATTCCCATCTCCTTTGCAAGTTTTGTATGGTGGTCAAACATTCTCTCAACAAGATCCATTCTACCTGCAACAACCATCGGAATACCGCAGCAGGCCTCCTGCTTACCAAAGTTTGTAAACTTGATGCCTGCATCCTTCATAAGTCTCATAGCACCGATTCCAACATCCGGCTCAACATAAGCCGCGGTGCATCCTGCAAAGTAGAGGATGTCTGTCTTTCCTCTGTTTTCCTCAACGTACTTTTTGAGATCTTCCGGCATCCATTTATCTCTCTCTTTTGAAGGAGCCGCCCAGACGTTGTTCTCCTTTTTAAGTGCGGCCGCCATAACCTCAAGAGCAGGAAAAGCAGAAAATTTGTCTTTAAGAACAAATTTTTCTCTCATCCTGTCCCACGCATGAAGAATAGGAAGATCTATTTGACACTCAATATCACAAAAATTGCACATTGTACATCCAAGGAATATATCAACAAGCTCCTGACTTTCCTCAAGCCTTCCTTCTACAAGCTCTCTTAAGAACATCCATTTACTTCTTGGTGTCGTTGATTCCCATTTATACCCGCCGTACTGAGTGCAGCTGTCAACACAGTAACCACACTGGGTGCATGAGTAAGCATACCAGAGAATGTCACCGGGAAATCCCTTTTTACTCTCAAAATGCTCTTTTAAGTCACACTTGCTTGACATGTTGGCAAGAACCTTCGTAATCGGTTCCACTGCATTTGCAAGTGCCATTATTTTTGCAGGTTTTCCTGCCTGAACAACTTTATACGGGTTCATAAGAGATTTAGGGTCTATCTGCTTTTTGAAGTTCCTGAGCCTCTGGATTCTCTCCTTACCAAAAATCTTCTCAGCTTCATGGGCAAAGTAGTAACCTGGAGTAATTGCTCTACCACCGAGAGATTTCCCTATTTTTGAAACGGTGACACCAAGGCTGGAAACAAACTGGAAGTCTTTCTTTCTCATGTCGTGAGGTATAAAGCCAAGAAGAATAACAGTGCCTCCTTTAACCGTAAACCCTTCAAAAACAACAGGATGCTTAATCTCTTTCTTTATCCTTTTGAGGAATTCAGCAACACTCTTGGCAGGGAGAACAACTTCAGCTGGAACAACAGAGGGGCCGAGCCTCTTTACTTTCATGGGTTTGAATCTTTCTTCCCACTCATGTGCAACTATCTCTTCAGACTGAACTTCTCCCTTAAAGTTTTGAACCATATTATCAATCGCCGCACTTACCTCTTTCTCTCTTGAAGCAGGATAGGCAAGAATAAGCATGTATTTCTCCGGAAGTGTCGGTCTGTGCTCAGGCTCTGGATGTCCGTGGGGCGCAGGAGGAGGAAAAATATTTTTAACGTGGCATGCCGCAGGGTTTATAAAAGATACACTCCACACAGGAACATTATTGTCAAAGAGGAAATTAATCGCACTGCCAATTCCATCTTCATCATCAAAGGCAATTACCTTTACTCTCTCTTCCTCAAGAGGCCTTACTTTAATCGTTATCTCTGTAATGATTCCTGTAATACCTTCAGCATCGGCAACATAATCAAGAAGTTCCTGCCCTTCAAAAACCCGAACCTCCCCGTTAGGCAGAACCACTCTCGCAGATACAACATTTTCTTTAAACCAGCCGTACTCATAGCTACCGATACCTGCACCACCCTGAGCAAGCCATCCACCAACAGTAGAAGAAGGATAGCTTGAAGGGTAAAGCCTTAACGTTAAACCTCTCGCTTTAAGCTCTTCGTCAAGCTCCTTCCAGACAACTGCAGGTTGAACAGTAGCAGTGAGATTCTCTTTATCTATTTTTATTATCTCTTTCATCCACGCAAGATCAGCAACAACGGTATCCTCTGTAACTGGTAAAGCACCACCGTAACCAGAAGAAGCTTTAGCTCTCGGAACAATATGAAAGCCGTATTTTTTAGAAAGCTCTATAAGTTTTCTGGCGTCATCCTCAGATAAAATTCTGACTACGGCATCAGGTTCCCTGATACCCATCATCTTTTTTACCGGCGGGGGGAATTCACCAAGGTCGTGACTATAGGCAATCTTATTTAATTTGTCATCGGCAAAGTTTTCCTTAAATGTTTCCTTCAGAACTGAGATGTAACTCACTTTTCCCTCCTTTTATTTTAGATGTTTTAAAACATTAAGAAGTTTCTCAAGTTTCTGCTTCCTCTCTGGGTGTACAATACCTTCTTTAATGAAACAATGTTTTAAATAGGATTCCATAACTGCAACAGAAAGAGATTCTATAGCACTTTTAACAGCCGAAAGCTGAATAAGAACATCCTCACAGTATCCCCCCTCTTCTATCATTCTTTGAAGTCCCCTGATCTGCCCCTCTATTCTTCTTAACCGCCGAATTACTTTTTTCTTTTCCTCATTTGCTTCGGATTTTGCCATTCTTTTTCTCCAGTCTGCATACCCTACGAGGTATAGTATAATAACCGCTGAATAAAATGTCAAGCATATAAAGACAATAATCAAGTTTGAATGTTTGATTAAAGTCAAGGAAGTCAGTACTATTTCTATCTAATTTTTATATTTTATAAAAATTTCTTTAAAAAAGATAGTTGCAATACCTGCAGACATAACTAGAGAAAAGTTTCTTTATCTTTTCGGAACATCTCCAGCATTTTGAAAGTTGATACTGAAACCGGGGAAATAGAAGCCATAAAGAATATCTTTGCCTGCGGCGGATGCAGCATCGGCTGCACAGAAGAAAAAAATGCCGCTGACCTTCTCTGTGAAAACGGCATTGAAGGACTGCTTACAAAAGAGATAGCAGAAACACCATTTCTAAAACTTTTAACGAAGAAAATTGCGGTTTACAGAATACCCCCCGACGTAAATATAATAGATGAAGCAGTTGAACTTTCCATTAAAGGAAAAATCAAAATATCCTACTCTCATTTTTAAATAAAAGCGGGGAAATTCCCCGCTGAATCACTCTTCAACTTCCACCTTAACTTCTTCGCTGTGCCAGAGACCGTGAAGGTTGCAGTAAGCCTGAGCTGTTAAAACTGCATCCTTTTCAAGTTTAACTTTAAATGTAACTTCTGACGCAGCAACTTCAGGTTCAAGCGTAACTCTTCCAACTATAAAATCATCAGCCCAAAGAGAAATAAACTGTATCCAGTGCTCTTTGGTGTTCGGATGGGCAATGTCTTTTCCAACTACAACTTTAACATCAAACCATTCACCTTTCTTTACCTTTGCAGGTGCTTCAATTACAGGAGTATGCTTTCTTTTTCCTTCAGGCTCCGGACCAAAAACTTTCATCTTCCCCTCCTTATAATTACAGTTTTAATCTGCTATATTGAAATATATAGTCAGAACAAATTAAATGCACTAATTTTCATTTACCTCAACATCCCCTGGACAATAACATCAACTGCTTCATCCTCGGAAAGTCCCCTGGCCATAAGCGTCTCAAGCTGCTTTTTATCAAGACTTCCTATCGCCGCTTCATGAGTAACCTTTGCAGTCTCGTTGTTTACAACAACAATAGGAACAGCTTTTAAAACCACGTCCTTTCCCCTGATAACTTCTGAACAGTCTATATGTCCGCGGCTGTAAGAACCATTTCCGTAAGTTTCACCTACAAACTCAGCGTACGTTTTATCAAGGGCTATAATGCGGCTTTTTGAAATTCCCCTCGATTCTTTACCTTCAAGATTGATAATATCGGTTACTTTTATTTTATCATCTTTCTTTCCAAGAAGCTTGGTTTCAAAAACCGCCGTCGCCCTATCACCAACGGTTGCCTTTAAAGTTATCTCTGCATCTCCAACTCTTCCCTTTGCTCTTTTAAACGAAGAAAAATAGTAAGCTCCCTCTTCTATCTCTGCCTCTGTATAGTTTCTTAAAACGATAGAAGAATTTTCTCCATAGTAGTGTTCATCATCGTAAACAAACTTTGCATTTTTCTTAACGATAACCTTTGTTCTTGCCCTGTGATTTACCGTTAAACCATCCGCAACAATGCCGTAAACCTTAAACGCAACATCAGCATCTTCACCAACAAGAATCTCCGTTGATATTTCCTGCTCACCTCCAACTTCACCCATAGTGAAGCAAACATTAACAGGCTCTTTTATTTTCGTTCCCGGCTCAATATAAACTTTCACCTCAGCACCTTTTTCCGTTTCTTTTGCCTCAAGCCTAATACCCGGTGCCGGCTCTCTAACAAGAACCCTATTTCTATCAACCAGCAGACCAAGTTTTCTCTGTTCTATAATTTCAGAAGGAAAGCCTATCTGTCTGAACTTACCTGCAAGTGTATTTAAAATATCATTATTCATCTTCCCCTCCAAAAAGTTCGGGATTTCTTATTTCACATTTAAGACACGTGCTTTTAAACTTTCTGCCTATCTCTTCCGGCTCACCAGTCTGAACTATTCTTCCCTCACACATTAGAGAAGCCCTGTCTGAAATTTCCGCTATCTCTTCCCTGTGCGTAATCATCAGAACTGTTGCACCATTATCCCTTAAAGCCTTTATCATTCCGGCAATATCCTCCATTGAAGCAAAATCTATACCGGAATCCGGCTCATCAAGGATCGCAAGTTTAGGCCTCATCGCAAGAACGGAAGCAAGCTCAACTCTCTTCCTCTCTCCACCGGAAAGAGACGTATCAACAAACCTTTTAAGGTAAAGTTTTGGATCAAGTCCAACCGCCAAAAGGCACTTTTCAACATCAAGATCAGGATTGTTCCTGCCGGAAATCCTTAAATACTCCTCAACCGTTAATCCTTCAAATCTTGCAGGCTCCTGCCAAGCAAGTGTAATTCCGAGTTTTGCTCTTTCATATATTGAAAGACCGTTTATTATCTTATCTTCAAAAATTATTTCTCCAGACGTTGGAAATCTAAGGCCGTTAATTCCCATTATTAAAGATGCCAGCGTTGACTTTCCAGCACCGTTAGGACCCAGAATAGAATGTATTTCACCCTTTTTAATCTGAAGGTTAACACCCCTTAAAATCGGCTTTCCTTCTATTTCAAGCCTCACATCATTCAGTATAAGTATCGGCAGTTCCATCCATCTACCTCCCTCTGGTTTCCATCTTGAATTTATTAAAACATACTAATATGTCAAGCTTCTTCAGACTGTTATTGATAATAATTACTATTAAATTTTAACCAAACCCTCTCCCCATTTCTCTTAACTTATGATAAATTATTGCTATAACAAAAGAATGGGAGAAAACGTGAAAATCATCATTGTCGGCGCCGGTCAGGTCGGTAAAGAATTAATAAAAAGAATAAAAAAAGAATGGTACATAACCATTATTGATAACGATGAAAGCAAGCTAAAGCAGATAGTTGAATTTTTAGACAGCGGCGCTCTTAACAGGACTGTCCTCATTCAGGGAGATGGAACGAGTAAACTTATACTTAAAAGAGCAGGCCTTGAAGATGCAAAAGTTTTTGTAGCATGCACCGGTGACGATGAGGCAAACCTTGAAGCGTGCCGAATAGCAAAAGAACACAACGTTCCTTCAATATACGCCGTATCAAACCACATAGATCATGATGCATGGTTTGAACAGGAAGGTATAGAATGTATAAATAAAGCTGTCGCCACTGCATCTTTACTTGAGAGAAGAATTTCCTCAGGTGTAGTTACAGCAACCAACATCGGCCTTGGAAAAGGTGAAATTGTTGAAGTAACTATACTACCGACATCAATGCTTGTAGGTTACCCCGTAAGCAAGTTTACTTCAAGAAGGTGGAGAATAGTTGCAATATTTAGAAATAACAAGCTTCTGCTTCCAACAAAGAAAACTATAATAAAACCCGGCGACAAAGTCTTAATTGTAGGAGAACCTAAAATTCTCAAGCACATCGTCGGCCTAATTCGCTCCGGCGAAGCCCAGTTTCCCATTCAGTTTGGTGCTGAAGAGGCACTTTTAGTTAAATCAGATAATCACATAAACATGCGCACTGTGAAAGATGGTACATTCATGGCCAAAAGTACAAAGATAAACTCTGTATCTATATTTACCTGCTTTCCGGAATTTTCAAACATAAAACATATTTTTGAAACAGAAGCGCCAGACCAAACTATCAAGGTAGAACAGCTAAAACTGTGCGAAAAAGAATTCGCAGAAAAAGTTAAAGATGACGATATAGGTATAATCATACTGCCTGACCTTTACAAAGAGTGGCCGCTCTATTTTGGAATTAAAACACTACCTGTAGAAATAGCAGAAGAGACACTCTCACCTGTCCTTATAGGAAGAGGAACAACCCCTTATAAGAAAATTCTTGTACCTGTCTCCGGCTCATTTAACGGTTATAGAGCCCTTGAGATTGGTATAGAGATAGCTCTTCAGATTGAGGCAGAAATATCGGCAGTCTATGTAACAACCGATGCTTCTCTTGAGGAAGAAAAAATTAAAATTATCCAGGATAAAATTACAAAGTTTTCAAGCCTGTACAAGCAGGAAATCAATCTTATTGTAAAGGAAGGGAACCCTATATCGGAGGTGGCTAAACTCAGCAAAAAATTTGACCTGGTTATCTTGGGAGCGAGGAAGGGCAAAAAGACAAACTGGTTCAACCCGTATCCGCCTTACCACATGCTCCACAGAACAAAGTGTTCAACTCTACTTACCTGCGTGGGTGAATAATGGATAAGCACCTTGTAGTTTCTATCGTTCTTTTAACATCGGGAATCTTCCTGGCACCGTTTGCCAGCAATATGTTAAGGATACCCGTGGCAGTTGGTGAAGTTATCTACGGAATTATATTAGGCAACTCCTTTCTCCATCTAATTCATCAGTCTCAATGGCTTGATTTCCTTTCAAATTTTGGATTCCTCGTTTTAATGTTTATGGCAGGACTTGAAGTTAAACTGACAGAGATAAAAGAGTTAACACTAAAAGAAAAGCTCACCGTATTTTTTGTTCCCGTTCTTATATTTGCCGTCGCCTTTCTCTTTGGCAGATTTTTCCACCTTAAAACGATAATCTCCATAGCTATAGGAGCAGTTTCCGTTGGCATTGTCGTATCCGTACTGAGAGAAAAGGGCATACTGTCAACACACTATGGAAAGATCCTCTTTCTCACAGGCACGGTGGGTGAATTTTTGAGTATCTTTGTTCTGACAATCTACTCCATTATAGTTAAGTTCGGGGTCGGGCTTCTCTTTTTCATGAAAATAGCCCAGCTAATTGTCTTCTTTACCGTTGCAAGAATCATACTTCTGATTCTAAAAAGCTTAATGTGGTGGTATCCAAAAGAAATTAAGATATACTTTGAAAAGAACCCAACAGAAATAGGTGCAAGAATAAGCCTGGCCATAATGTTTGCACTATCGGCACTTGCAACACTCATTGACGTTGAACCAATTCTGGGTGCGTTTATAGCCGGCATGATTTTCTCAACTGTATTTCCCAACACTGAAAAGATAGAAGAAAAGCTATCCGGTATCTCTTTCGGATTTCTAATTCCTGTCTTCTTCATATATGTAGGCATCAAATTCCAGATGCCCCACATAAACGAACATTTGCTTGTCCTTTTAGGCCTCCTGACGGCCGGTAGTTACATAGCAAAAATTCTTCCTTCCCTGCTTCTTGTAGTTACAGGAATTGACCTTAAAAAATCCGTATCGGCCGGCTTTCTCCTATCCGCTCCTCTAACCCTTGTAATTGTTACGGCAGAAATGGGAAAAGCTATGAACCTGATAAACCACCATCAGGAAGCCGCCCTCATTCTACTTGCTATAATTACCGGCGTCATATCACCCGTATTCTTTAACATACTCAACAAGGAAAGCAAGGTTGAAAATAGCAATTCTTGACGGATACGTTGATGAACCAACATGCCTTGGCGTTCCACCATACCTATCCACCTACCCAAGGTATATCGCCGGTGCCTTAACTTACTGCGGCATACCGGAAGAGAGTATCACGTACACGACTATTGACGGGTTCAGAAAAGATGAAAGAGAGAGGGAAAAGGTAACAACGGCCGACATTGTGTTTGTCGTTGCAGGTTTAACCGTTCCTGGACGCTACCTTGGTGGAACCCCCATAACAGCTAAAGAGATAGAAGAAATAGGGAAACTTCCCTCTTTTACCATAATAGGCGGTCCTTTACAGTTTGGCTTTTCAATGAAAGGTGGCACACTGGCAAGGAAGCTGGACCTTTCAGGCTACAACCTCATAGTAAAAGGCGACATAGAGGCAGCTGCTGCTATCGTTGCAGAAAATATTCTAAACGAAAAGGTACTGCCCGAAGGAACAGTTAGATTTCAAAGAACCGCTAAAGAAATAGACAGGATAGCACCTGCCGGTGCGTTTATAGTAAAAGAACATCCGAACTTTCCATACATCATATGTGAAATAGAAACCTATAAAGGTTGTGAAAGGAAGAAACACTGTTCCTACTGTACAGAAAAGTTTTACGGTAATCCGGAATTTAGAACGATTGAAGGGATAGAAAGGGAAATTAAAGAACTTTTCAACTGCGGCGTTAAGTTCTTCAGAATAGGACGGCAACCAAACATTTTAGGTTACCTGGGGAAACCCTCTGATAGCGATTTCACAAAACCCTCTCCGGAAGCTATATGCACGCTGTTTTCACGTATAAGGGAAATCGGCGATATAAAGACACTCCACATAGACAATGTAAACGCTGGAACGATTGATGCCTTTCCTGAAGAGTCGGAAAAGGCTTTAAAGTGCATAGCTACCTACGATACGGAAGGTGATGTGGCAGCTTTTGGACTTGAAAGCGCGGACGAGACAGTTATAGAGAAAAATAACCTAAAGGTGGCTCCAGAGGGTATAGAAAAAGCGATAGAAATAGTTAACCGAGTAGGGGGATTTAAAGAGAGAAAAAATGGACTCTACAAGCTCCTTCCGGGAATAAACTTTTTAGTTGGACTTCCCGGCGAAACAAAAAAAACATTTGAAAAAAATAGAAACTTTCTGAAGAAAATTATGGATAAAGGACTTCTCCTTAGAAGAATAAACATAAGGCAGGTTATGGTCTTTGAAGGAACAGACATAGCAGATATGGTAAAAAAACCTAAAACAAAGTATAAGAAAGAGTTTGAAAGGTTCAAACAGTTTGTAAAAGAAGAAATAGAACTTCCCATGATGAAAAAGGTCTTCCCAACAGGCACTATAATCAAAGATGTTCTCCTTGAAGCTTACGATGGCGGCCACACCCTCGGCAGGCAGCTTGCAACGTATCCGATACTTATTAGAATTCCTGAAAAACTCCCGTTAAAAACGATGATAGATATAGCCGTTGTAGGCCATAGAGAACGCTCTGTTATTGGAATCCCCTATCCGCTAAACATAAACAAAGCATCGTTAAAACTTATCTCTTTCTTACCAGGGGTATCAAAGAGAACAGCTTCAGACATAATCCTGAAACGACCGTTTAAAAATAAAGATGAATTCTTAAAACTTTTTCCGGAACTTGAAAAGGTTGTCCAGTACATCACCTTTGAGTGAAAACATCAGCGGTTTTCTATATAATCCTTCCTGCACGGTTGCAAAGTAGATGTTACATTTTTAAATTTAAGTTGCAAATTATTCTCAACAAGGAGAGGAAATGAAAGAGAAATCTATAGCGCTTATAATACTTGACGGATTCGGATACAGCCCCGAAAAAGAGGGAAACGCAATTGCACAAGCAAACACACCTTTTTGGGATTACCTCTGGTCAACATATCCAAAGGCTCTCCTCATGGCTTCCGGCGAAGCTGTTGGTCTCCCGGACGGACAGATGGGAAACTCTGAAGTTGGGCATATGAACATAGGTGCTGGAAGGATCGTATATCAGGATATTGTAAGGATAACAAAAGCCATAAGAGATAAAAGTTTTTTTGAAAACAAAACACTTAAAAATCTAATGGAAAATGCAAAAGGGAAAAGACTCCACCTTGTTGGACTGTTGTCTGACGGCGGTGTTCACAGCCACATAAAACACCTCTTTGCCCTCCTCGAAATGGCAAAAAGAGAAGGTGTGAAGGATGTTTACATTCATGCCATCCTTGACGGAAGGGATACACCGCCCAGGTCTGCAGAAAAGTATCTGAAAGAACTTACAGAAAAGATGAAAGAATTAGGCATAGGCAAAATAGCAACTTTAGGTGGCAGATACTACTACATGGACAGAGACAAAAGGTGGGAAAGAACAGAAAAAGCCTACAATGCAATGGTGTTAGGCGAAGGGAAAAGGGCAAACGACCCTATTGAAGCACTCCATGAAGCCTACGAAAACGGTGAAAATGATGAATTCGTCATACCTTTTGTCCTTGACGAAAATGGAACGATAAAGGACGGGGATTCTGTATTCTTCTTCAACTTCCGCGCAGACAGAATGAGACAGATAGTATCAGCTCTTGGATTTGATAATTTTGACGGATTTAACAGAAAAAAGGTTGTAAAACCACTGATAGGAACAATGACACTTTATGAGAAAAGCTTCCCGTTTGACGTTGCATTTCCTCCCCAAAAGCTCACAAACGTTCTCGGTGAAGTTATCTCAAAGAGAGGATACAAACAGCTGAGAATAGCGGAAACCGAAAAGTACGCCCACGTAACCTACTTCTTCAACGGTGGAAGGGAGGAACCGTTCCCTGGCGAAGACAGAGTTCTCATTCCATCACCAAAGGTCGCAACTTATGACCTTAAGCCGGAAATGAGTGCATTTGAAGTAACGGAGAAATTTATAGAAAAACTGGAAAACAACGATTACAAGCTTTTAGTCCTTAACTTTGCAAATCCCGACATGGTTGGCCACACAGGAATAATGGAAGCGGCCATAAAGGCAGTTGAAACAGTTGATATATGCCTGTCAAAGGTGGTAAAAGCCGTCCTTGCCAGGGGCGGAGCCTGCATAATAACTGCCGACCATGGAAACGTTGAACAAATGATTAACAGAGAAACAGGACAGCCACAGACCGCTCACACGACCAATCCGGTTCCGTTCATAGTTGTAAGAAACACCTGTAAAACTTATAAAATAGGCAGAAGAAAAAGCAAAGAAGTTGAGATACCTGAAAACTTTGGCGGTGTTAAAATTGCCGGCATACTTGCCGACATAGCACCCACAGTTCTCGCACTTCTTGGCGAAGAAAAACCTGAAGAGATGACAGGTGAAAATCTTGTCATAGAGGAATAAAATGATACGAAAGGCAATCTACCCCGGAACTTTTGATCCTGTAACGCGTGGACACCTTGACATTGTCAAGAGAGGACTTGAGATATTTCCTGAATTAGTAATAGGTATAGCGGAAAACCCGAGGAAAAAGCCCCTCTTTTCCATTGAAGAGAGAAAAGAAATGTTCATAGAGAGCCTCAAAGAGACAGGAATAAACGGAAGAGTAAAAGTAAAGACGTTTAACTCTCTCCTGGTTGAGTTTGCAAAACAGGAAAACGCCGTAGCAATAATAAGAGGGATCAGAATTATCTCTGACATGGACCACGAATTTACTATGGCATCAATAAACAGAAAGCTCTATCCAGAAATAGAAACTGTCTTCCTCATGCCATCCGATGATTACGCGTACCTTTCTTCCTCCGTTGTAAGAGAACTGGCATTCTACGGTGGCGATGTAGAGCAGTTTGTAACGCCGTTTGTAAAGCAAAAACTGCTTGAAAAGATGGGAAGAAGAGGTTGAAACTTACAGAAGAAACGGTAAAGAACAAAATAGTATTTTTAGGAACGGCCGGCGCCCGCTACGCCGCTTTTGGATTGATAAGACAGGCCGGCGGAATGTGGATTAACATTGACGGGACAAACTTTCACATAGACCCTGGACCCGGCGCATTCATCTATACTCACAAAAAAGGTTTAAACCCTCACTGGCTATCTGCGATAATCGTTTCCCACAGGCACCTTGACCACTGTGCCGATGTTAACCACGTTATTGAAACGATAACGTTAGGTGGAAAGAGGAAGAAAGGTATTCTTCTCTGCCCCGAAGACGCCATTTCCGAAGACCCTGTGGTTCTTAAATTCACAAGAAGCAACCTTCAAGAAACGGTTACTATAAAAGAAGGTTTTTCAAGGGCGATAGGTAACGCAAAAGTCTCATTCCCCATAAAGCACGTTCACGGCGTTGAAACCTACGGAATTGTAATAAAAAATAGCACTGAAACGATATCTTTAGGTTACATTGCAGACACAAAGTTCTTCGAAAAACTCATTGAAGCCTACTCAAAAGTTAAGGTTCTCATAATGAACGTAACTTTGAAAGACCCAAAACCGAACATTCCACATCTTTCCACCATTGACGCAAAAAGGCTGATTGAAGGAATCAAACCGGACATTGCCATAATGACCCACTTTGGAAGAACGATGGTTTATGCAAAACCCTGGGAAATCGCCCGGAGGTTAACAGATGAAACAGGTATTGAAACAGTAGCTGCCTGGGATAACATGATCTTTGATCTTGAAACACTAAAACCTGTTAGACAGCGATAACGGTAACACCAAACTTCCTGGCCTTCCTTATAAGTTCGTTTCTATCAAGAATAAAGGTTTTTCCCGCCTCAACACAGAGGGCACGACCGCCAAGAGAACCAATCTTTTCAACGGTATTTACGCCAATCGTTGGAACATCAATTCTCATATCTTGACCCTTCCTTGCCGCCTTACAAACGACAAAACCTTTTCCTGCAAGTTCGGCAGCCCTTTCAATACATTTATCGGTACCCTCTATTCCTTCAACGGCAATAACAACTCCGTTCTTCACAACAACAGTCTGTCCTACATCAAGAGAAGCTATCTCTTTTGCAATTCTAAATCCAAACTCCACATCTTTCTCAAGATCTCTGTTAACCTTTCCGGTAAGAATACCTCTTTCAGGAAGAAGGTGTGAAAGAAAAGGCGTTGGATCAATGACCTCAACATCTAACTTTTCTATCTCCTTTATAATACCGCCTATTATCGCTTCAGCCCTTTTATCCTTAAGGGAAAAAAGGAAAGTGACAGCTTTAATGTCAAGATTTTTTAAAGATAAAGCTTCAGAATGTTCAACCTTGCCAAGAATTGCCATTTTATCGGGACGCTCTTTTTTAACAAACGACAAAAATTTGCCAAGTTTAAAAGGTTCTATTTCATAAACTTTATCAGCAAAACTGTAAACCTCATTATCTGTTATCCCTCTAATTGCAAAGAGAACAGTCTCATTTCCCTTTTGTGAAGTGCTTTTTAAAAATTCAAGAGGCAGATTTCCACTTCCAGCAAGAAGCCCTATTTTCATCTTTCCTTTGCAATCCTGTCAAGAATGGCATTCACAAACTTTGGTGATTTTTCATCTTCACCATACTCTTTAGCTATCTCAACAGCATCGTTGATAATGGCCGGAACAGGAGAGAGAGAACCGTTAAGTATCTCTGTCGTTGCAAGACGCAAAATAGCTCTATCAACAGGAAGAAGCCTATCTAAAGTCCACCCTTTCTTAAGAAATTTTGAAATAACAGCATCAACCTCTTCCTGATGAGATACAGCAGTATCAAAAAGCTTTTCAGATAGAGAAATTACCTCTGAAGATTCCCCTTCAACCTCTTCTCTGTAAATAGATTTCACCTCTTCAGGCTCAAAATTTCCAATATCGTACTGATAAAGCATCAAAACTGCATGCTCCCTTGCCCGTCTTTTATCTTTATTTGAAAGCGGCATTATTAATCCCCATTTACTTAAATAGATTGACCATCTCTATCGCTGAAAGGGCAGCTTCCCAACCTTTATTCCCTGCCTTTGTTCCAGCTCTGTCTATTGCCTGCTCAACTGTGTCAGTTGTCAATACCCCAAAGGCTACCGGTTTTTCGAGAGAAAGGGAAACATTCGCTATTCCCTTGCTGACCTCTGCCGCTACATAGTCAAAGTGAGGCGTCTCTCCCCTGATAACGGCACCAAGGGCAATAACGGCATCGTAATCTCTCTTACCAACCTTTTTAACGGCAAGGGGCAGCTCAAAAGCACCAGGAACTTTATAAATATCAATGTTATCTTCGCTCCCACCGTGCCTAACTATACAATCAATAGCTCCCTCTAAAAGTCTATCTGTTATAAAAGCGTTAAACCTGCTAACCACGATGGCAAACTTTAAACCTTCTGCGTCAAGATTTCCTTCATAAATTTTCATGGCATTTCCCTTTCAAAGGTTTGAGTTGATTATATCAGAAGGGAAGGCAAACACCCTTCCACTTTAAACTGAAAATTACTTTCCAAATCTATCACAGAGAACCTTTAACGTTTTCTCAGCACCTTCCATAACATCTTTTATTATCTCTTCAACAGTCTCTTCTTTATTAACATAGCCAACAACCTGACCTGCCATAACGGAACCCCACTCTATATCTCCCTGTTCCGCTGCAAGCCTGAGCCTTCCCCTTCCAAGTTCCTCAAGCTGCTCTTTGGGTGCACCGGAAAACTCAAGCTCTTCAAATTTCTTTGTCAGCTTATTTTCTATGAGCCTAACTGGATGCCCCGTTGTAAGGCCTGTTACGGTAACCTGATTAAATCTTGCCTTAAGAATTTTTTCCTTATACTTAGGATGAACATTACACTCCTTGGCAGCAAGAAACCGTGTTCCCATCTGAATACCTTCAGCACCAAGTGCAAAAGCAGCTGCCGCCTGTTCTCCAAGGGCTATACCACCCGCTGCAATAACAGGTATTGAAACGGCCCTTACAATGGCCGGAATAAGAACCATCGTCGTAAGCTTACCTATGTGACCTCCAGCCTCCATGCCTTCTGCTATAACAGCATCACAACCTATCCTTTCCATTCTCTTTGCAAGAGCATTACTTGCCACAACAGGTATAACCTTTATTCCCTTTTCTTTAAAAGCAGGAATATACTTTCCAGGATTTCCCGCACCTGTTGTAACAACAGGCACCTCTTCGTCAAGGCAAACCTGAATGATCTCTTCAGCATTAGGCATCATTAACATTATGTTAACGCCAAAAGCCTTATCTGTTAAATCTTTACACTTTCTTATTTCCTGCCTCAACTCATCAGCAGTTCTGTTACCACCTGCTATAATTCCAAGACCGCCGGCGTTTGAAACGGCCGCTGCCAACTCACCATCAGCTATCCACGCCATTCCACCTTGAAGAACCGGATATTCAATACCTAACAGTTCACATATCTGTGTTCTTATCATGCCGCCCTCCTAAAGTCTAACTATGCAGGAACCCCACGTAAATCCACCACCAAACGCAACCATTAAGACCAGATCTCCTTTCTCAACCTTCCCTTCTCTAACAGCCTCATCAAGGGCTATCGGAATGGAAGCTGCACTTGTATTTCCATAACGATTAAGATTTACGAATATTTTATCATCTTTAATTCCAAGCCTTTTAGCTACGGCATCTATAATCCTGATGTTCGCCTGGTGAGGAACCAAGAGGTTTATCTCATCGGCAGAAATACCTGTCTTTTCAAGAACCCTTTTGGCAGAATCGGTCATCGTTCTCACCGCAACTTTAAAAACCTCATTCCCTTTCATATAGAGGTAGTGGGGTGGCTCGCTGTTTGAACCGACACTCTCAACATAAAGAAGATCACCATAAGAACCATCAGCACCTATATCAAAACCAAGGATTCCTTCTTCTTCAGACTCCTCAAGAACAACTGCTCCAGCACCATCACCAAAAAGTATGCATGTTGTTCTGTCTTCCCAGTTTAAAATCTTTGAGAATCTTTCAGCGCCAATAACGACACCTTTTTTAATACCTTTAGAACGCATAATAGAATCTGCAATGTAAAGACCGTATATAAAACCGGTACAGGCTGCTGATATATCAAAAGCAAGAGCTTTTTTATTTTTAAGATTTGCCTGAACCATACAGGCGGTGGATGGGAAAAACATATCCGGGGTGGCAGTAGCTGTCAGAAAAAGCTCAACATCATCTGCTGAACTACCAGAAAGAGCATTTAAAACCGCCTTCGTTGCCATTTCAGACGTTGTTTCTCTTTCGGCAATACGCCTCTCTTTAATACCTGTCCTTGTTGTTATCCACTCATCGGAAGTTTCAACCATTTTTTCAAGGTCAAAATTCGTAAGCACCCTATCCGGAACGTAAGAACCTGTAGAAACGATTTTAATTCCCATCTATCTTCCCGTACTTTCCCATGTTTTCTTCTATATGCTCAACAACTTTTGTTTCAGCAAATTCAACACCTACACGGAGAGCATTTTTTATCGCTTTTGCATTTGAACTGCCATGAGCTATTATAACAGGCTTTTTAAGGCCAAGAAGAGGTGCTCCACCCCATTCTGCATAGTCAATACGTTTTTTAAAACCTTTTATGGCAGGAATCAGTGTTATTGCACCAAGTCTTGAAATAAAATGCTTCTCTATCTCTTCTTTCAATATTTTTGCAAGAATCTTTGCAACACTTTCACTTAATTTAAGACAGACATTGCCTACAAAACCATCACAAACAATAACGTCAAAATTCCCGTTGTAAATATCTCTTCCTTCTGCATTTCCAACAAAATTGAGACCCCTTTCCCTTGCCATTGCAAGAAGTTTAAACGTTTCCTTGGTAAGCTCGTTACCTTTTGTATCCTCTTCACCTATACTTAAAAGTCCAATCCTCGGATTTTCCTCTTTCAAAACGTACCTTGCATACGCTTCACCCATTATTGCAAACTGAAAAAGGTGAACAGGTTTACAGTCAACATTAGCTCCAACGTCAAGGAGAAATGTCTGACTTTTCAGATTGGGCAAAATAGCAGAGATAGCAGGCCTGTCTATTCCTTTTATCCTGCCAAGAGTAAAAAGGGAGACAGCCATAACCGCGCCGGTGTTACCGGCACTAACAAAAACATCACCTTCACCGCTCTTTAAAAGCTTTGTTCCCACATGAAGGGAAGAGTTCCTCTTCTTCTTTAAAACCTCAGAAGGCTGGTCTTCCATGGTCACCATATCTTCCGCATTAACAATTTCTATGGAAGACGCAGGAAAGGAATACTTATCAAGCTCCTTTTTTACAACCTCTTCCCTTCCAACAAGAATAATCCTATAACCAAACTCCTTTACCGCCTGAACGGCTCCCAAAACGGGAACATAGGGGGCTTTATCGCCCCCCATGGCGTCAAGGATAACTCTCATATTACTCTTCTACCTCAATTACCTGCTTACCGTTGTAGTAGCCACAATACTTACAAACCCTATGAGGGAGCTTTGGCTGGTAGCAGTTGGGACACACAGAAATTGCGGGTTTTGCAGCCTTCCAGTGTGTTCTCCTTTTATCTCTTCTTGTACTTGATACTCTTCTCTTTGGAACTGCCATCTCACTTCTCCTTTCTATCAAGTTTTTCTTTCAGCTCTTTCAGCTTATCCCAGCGTGTATCTTTCTCCTCACTATTCCACTCTCTATAACCTTCCACCTCACACGTTTCACTACAGAGAGGTTTAACCGGCAAATTAAGAAAAATCTGCTCTCTAACAACTTCAGAAAGGTCAATAACATCCTCATCAGAAAATTTAACATCAAGCTCACCGCGTTTTATCTGCCCTTCCGTTATCTCGGAAGTGGGCAGAAGATTAAAAGAGAAATCTTTATCTATCTGTTCCTGATACTCCTCATCGCAACGACTACACCTTAACGTCACGCTACCTTTAATGTGACCCCTCACATTATAACCTATGGCTCTCTTATATATCTCAACGTGAAGAGAAAACGGCGTTGACCTTACAACTTCATCCTCAGGAAGGTCAAGAACACTTTCACTAAACTCTGTATCAACCTTTAACGGCTCTTTAACCGTAATTTCTCTCAAATTAACGTAACGCTTCATAACTAAACCCATCTGTAATAAGGTTAAATAAACGGTCGTGTGGTATGATAACAAAATTACGAGAGGTAAAGTTATGCTTTCTGCTCCGAGATTGCAATTGACCTCAAGGAAAAAATTAATACTTTTAGTTAAACAACTTTAAATTGGAGGATATGATGAAGAAGCTCTTAACCGCTCTAACCATTATAACAGTTGCAGCATCACCTGTAATGGCAAAATCTAAAATCATTGCAAAGGTAGATAATGTAGAGATCACACAGCAGGATCTTAATGATCTTCTCAAAACCTTACCTGCTCAGTACGACAAAAACGATCCCAAAATAAGAAAAGAACTTATCAAGTTCTTAGTTGACCAGGAAATCCTTGTCCAGGAAGCAAAAAAGGAAGGCATAGATAAAGACCCTAAAGTAAAAAAACAGATTGACGATGCCATCAAACAAATTCTTGCAACAGCGCTTCTTAACAAAAAAATTCCAGCAGATAAAATCAAGGTTACGGACAAAGAACTAAAGGCATTCTATGAAAAGCACAAGAATGAACTCAAAGGACTTGACGGAAAACCTGTACCTTTTAATCAAATAAAAGCCTTTTTAAAAGCTCAACTTATAAAACAGAAGCAGCAACAGGCGGTTGAAGAATACATAAACTCTATAAAGAAAAATCATAAAGTTGAAATAAAAATAGTAGGAGAAGAGAAATGAGGTGGCTTGTCCCTCTCCTCCTGGTTTTTACAATAGTAAATACTACCAAAGCCAGGATTTTGGACTATGTAGAGATAACCGTTAATGGCATTCCCATTCTTCACAGTGAAATTAAGAAATACCAGATAGAAAATAAAGTAAGCGAAAAGACTGCAGTTGAGCAGCTAATTGACAAAGCTCTCCTCCTATCGGAAGCCAAAAGAGAAAAAATATCAATAGACGACAAAACACTTGAAACGGCACTTGAAAACCTCGCAAAAGCAAATGGTTATGACACCATAGAGAACTTTAAACGTGCCGTAGAAAAGGAGGGAATCACCTGGGAAGATCTGAAGAAAAAAATCAGAGAGCAGCTCCTTATACAGAAGCTAATAGCTCTAAAAGTAAAGAGAAACGTAAAAATCTCCGACCGGGATATAGAGAAGGTCTGTGAAGCAGAAGGTTCAAAGGCAAGAGAGGTTTACTACGCAGTGACAGATAACGCAACTATAGCAAAAGAAATTGAATCATCTTTAAAAGAAGGACTTTCCTTTGAAAATGCAACAGAGATATGTACACCTGAGAACCATTGTAAAAGTGGTTTTATTGGAAACGTAAAGAAAGGAAACCTTATAAAACCAATAGACGAAATTGTCTGGAATTCACAGATAGGAACTCCCGAAACCGTCACAATCGACGGAAAGATCTATGTAATCTACGTAAAGTCTGAAAAACAGCAACCCTGTGACACGGAAAAGGTAAGGGAAGAGCTCATGAAGAAAAAGTATGAAAAAGCTCTTAAATCTCTCATTGAAAAGTTAAAATCAACTGCCCACATTGAATATTTCAAACCGTGAGGATAGCGTAGATGGTAGTTGTTGAACTTAAACCTTTCAATGAAATCCTTAAAACGATATCCCCCTTTAAACGAGTAACAGTCGTAGGGTGCGAAATAGGTTCAGGAAGATGTATGCAGGGCGGCTTAAAAGAGGCCAAAGAAGTCGCCCAATTCCTTGAAAACAACGGCAAGGAGATAGTTGAAGTCTTAACAATAGGTGGTACCTGTTTGATAGAAAAGGTACGAAAGCTTGAATTTAAAGAGACAGATGTCATTGTTTCCCTTGCCTGCGGTGCAGGCACACAGGTAATAGCTGAAGAGACAGAAATACCTGTTGTAACAGGCGTATCGACTCTTTTTATCGGTGCCGATTGCCACAAAGAGTGGTTCTACGAATACTGCATAGCCTGCGGTGACTGCATAATTTCCGAAACGGCAGGTATCTGCCCAATAGCAAGATGTCCAAAATCCCTAAAGAATGGACCCTGTGGTGGCGCAATCAATGGAATGTGCGAGGTAAACAACGACACTGAATGTGTTTGGTTCACAATAGACAGAAAGCTTAGAAGCTTTGGAAAAACATTCAAAATCGAAAATCTCTCTTTTCGTGACTTCTCAAAATCAAACCATCCGAGGCGGTTTGAAAATGAGCTTTAGTGAAAAGATAAACAACGGCAAATTCATAATAACAGCCGAAGTGGCACCACCAAGAGGAACAGATTACCGGACAATAATTGAAGGAATTAAACCTCTAAAAGGCTACGTTGATGGATTTAACGTAACAGACAATCAACGTTCAATGGTAAGAGCCTCATCTATTGCAATGGCCAAGATACTCCTTGACAGTGGTTTTGAACCGATATGCCAGTTCACTGCAAGGGATAGAAACCGGATAGCTCTCCAGTCGGACCTTTTAGGAGCTTACATGCTTGGTATCAGAAACATCTGTTTGATGACCGGTGATTTTATAACCTTAGGTGACGAGAGGGGAGCAAAACCGGTATTCGATGTTGATTCTCTGTTAATGTTAAAGATAGTTAAAATCCTTGAGGAAGGACACTTAATAAACGGAAAGGAACTAAAAGGCAAACCCTCTTTTAACGTCGGCGCAGTGTTTAATCCGTTTGCAGGACCAGAAAAACTGCAGATTGAAAAACTGAAAAAAAAGGTGGAGTTGGGTGCAAAATTCATACAGACACAGCCCGTTTACGACATAGAAACTGCTAAAAGAACTCACGAAATAATCAAAGAAACAGGGGCTATACCCATAATAGGACTACTTCCCATAAAATCTCTGAAGATGGCAAACTTCATAAAAAAACTTAACCCTGAATCTGTTCCTGACACCTTTATAGAAAAACTGTCTAAAGTAAAAGATCCCCACGCTTACGGCTGGGAATACACACTTGAAATTGCCCACGGTATAGCCGAATTTGGGAAAGGCATACACTTTATGTTAGTCGGAAAAACTTATGAGCTCGCAAAATTTATAGACTATCTTAAAAATGAAAGTCCTTACAACCACAAATTCTAAAACCTTTAGGAGCCTATCCATGGATAAAATACCTGTTCACGTTGGCGTAATTATGGACGGTAACGGACGGTGGGCACAAAAAAGAGGTCTGCCAAGGATTGAAGGACACAGAGTCGGTGCAAATGTCACCGTCGAAATTGTAAAAACGGCAAAGAGACTCGGCATAAAATACCTCTCTCTGTACGCGTTTTCAACGGAAAACTGGAAGAGGCCAAAAGAGGAAGTAGAATTTCTGTTTAACCTCATGTACGAGTATGTTAAATCAAAACTTCCACTATTCCTGGAAGAAGACG
The DNA here is from genome assembly GCF_027028515.1 of Desulfurobacterium sp. Lineage (NCBI taxonomy): Bacteria > Pseudomonadati > Aquificota > Aquificia > Desulfurobacteriales > Desulfurobacteriaceae > Desulfurobacterium > Desulfurobacterium sp. The sequence goes on from NZ_JALVIW010000023.1 coordinate 29,775, forward strand.
TCCAGTTCAGAGCAATAGGAAGACTCTGGCAGCTACCCGACTACTTAAGAGAAGGTTTTAAAGAGATTGAGGAAAAAACTGCCCATTGCAAAACCATGAAAGCTGTATTTACGGTGAACTACGGTGGTAGACAAGAGATAATAGATGCCGTTAATAAAGCTTTAAAGGAAGGAGCAAAAGAAATAACAGCAGAAACGATAAGACGCAACCTTTACATGCCAGAACTTCCAGACCTTGATCTTCTCATAAGAACAAGTGGTGAAATGCGCATATCAAACTTTCTTCTTTGGCAGTCTGCCTATACGGAACTCTGGTTTACAAAAACACTGTGGCCAGACTTTACACCAAAGGAGTTTAAAAAAGCAATAGAAGATTATGGGAAAAGAGAGCGAAGATTTGGGGGCATAAAAAGTGAAGGATAGAATAATCGGTGCTCTCATAGTAGTAGTTTACGCCCTTCTTATGCTTAAAGCCACAGGCATTTTCTACCTCTTTCTTGTTCTCTTTTTAGGCCTACAGATAATCGGAGAGCTGTTAGACATAACAGGCCTTTCTGAATACAGATTTATTCCCTTTGTAATCTTTGCCTTCTCAATAGTCCTTTTTAACCACCTCCACTACCGGGAAATCATCATTCCCCTTACCGTTTTAGCCCTTTTCTTTTATCTCACAATAATTGAAGAGATAGAAAGCAAAACATTCTTTCCGTTTACATTAACTTTCATATACGTTACGGTAGGAATAGGAAGTATATCTACCTTTAACTGGAAGTTTTTAGTTTTTCTAATTTCCATCGTCTGGTCTGTTGACACATTAGCCTATCTTACAGGACGGTATTTTGGAAAGCGTAAACTTGCTCCGTCTATCAGCCCTAAAAAGACTGTTGAAGGATCTATTGGCGGCAGCTTAGGGGGAACTGCCATATCCCTTTTTGTCGGTGTAAAATTAGGCATAATAAACCTATCTCTTCTAACTATAGGCATCCTGTTTGCCCTGACAATCATTTCTCAAATTGGAGATCTGTTTGAAAGCTATCTTAAAAGATACTTTGGCGTGAAAGACTCAGGCAGCACCATTCCTGGACACGGTGGTGTGTTTGACAGGCTTGACAGTTCTATTGCCGTTGCTCCATTTCTCTTAATGTTCTTGAACAGTGGCATAAAGCTCTTTTAATGTTAAAATGTCTGTCTGACTTTAAAATGGAGGAAGACAGATGGAAAAGATTGAAATAGCCCACGGAAGCGGTGGAAAACTTACAAGAGAACTCATAGAAAACCTCTTTTTAAAATACTTTGACTTTGAGGAACTTAAATCTTTACAGGATGCCTCTTACTTGCAACTTTCCTCTCAAAACGTTGCAATGACAACAGACTCCTACGTTGTTAAACCGTTCAAGTTTCCAGGGGGAAACACAGGAAAACTTTCCGTATGCGGAACAATAAATGACCTTACTGTAAGCGGGGCAGTTCCAAAGTATCTATCCCTTGGACTTATCATAGAAGAAGGATTCCCGCTTAAAGAACTTGAAGAGATAGTAGCAACAATAGCAAAAACGGCAAAAGAATCAGGTGTTGCAATAGCTACAGGCGATACAAAAGTCGTGGAATCGGGAAAGTGCGATGGCATATACATAAACACTGCTGGCATTGGAGAAGTAAAAAAGAATTTATCCCCGGAGTATGTCAAGCCAGGAGATATTATCATAGTAACCGGATACATAGGTGATCACGGAATAGCAATATCTTTAGCAAGAGAAGAATTTGACATGGAAATTCCCGTAGAAAGCGATTGTGCACCATTAAACGCCCTTCTTGTTCCCCTCTTTGAAATTTCAGGACTCAGATGGATGAGAGACCCCACAAGAGGTGGTGTTGCAACGGTAACTGTTGAACTGTCGGAAATGAGCGGATACGGGATAAAACTATTTGAGGACAAAATTCCTGTAAGGGAAGAGGTGAAATTCGTTTGTGATATGTTAGGATACGACCCTCTCTACCTGGCAAATGAAGGGAAGGCACTTATAGTTGTAGATAAAGAAGACGCTGAAAAGGTTCTTAATGTGCTCAAAAGCCATCCCCTTGGAAGGGAAAGTGCTATCATAGGAGAAGTTACAGATAGATTTAAAGGCGTAAGACTAAAAACGCGAATCGGTGGAGAGAGACTCCTTGACCTTCTTGAAGATGATCCCTTACCAAGGATATGCTGATGGTTATTGAAACAGACATATTGAAGTTTTTGGCTCTTTCCTACACTTTTATCCTTTTTGTCATTCTGTTTGACAGAAAGATGGAAATAGGACTGTGGAAAGAGCTTGCCGTCAACTCTATCCTTTCCCTCATCCAGCTCATAGGGATAGGTGCTATCCTGATATTTCTATTAAAGTTTAACTCCAAGCTGATGACATTATCAATAATCATCGTCATGAATTTTAACGCCTCGTGGATAGCTTTAAGCCGTTTTAAACTCAAATCTTATGAAAAGAATAAAATTTTCTGCCTGATATTTTTAACCATTCTCATAGTAACGCTAACAGTCATGGGACCGCTGCTGAGCATTGGATTTGTAACGTTCAAACCAACAAAGATTATTCCTATGTGCGGCATTATAGTTGCAGGCGGAATGAGAGCCCTATCACTTTCTTTTAACTTTTACAAAGCAAGACTGGGAGATTTAGAAGACTTCATTGTATCTCTTGCAGCTATCGGTGCTTCTGATATGAAAATCTTCAGCATCATCTTCAAGGAAATACTAAAAAACGCAACGATCCCTATGAGAGATATGATGAAAGCAGCAGGTATCGTTCACATTCCGGGCATAATGGTTGGACTTTTGATGGCTGGAACATTCCCTTTAAAAGCTGCAATCATACAATTTACAGTCCTGTCATCAATGCTGTTTGAATATACACTTGTACCAACAATGTTTATGCTTCTGTGGATAAACATTTTCGGATTAAAAATCGAAACAGTCTAAGGAGGGATCATGAAGGTTAAAGAGTCTAAAGAAATAAGACTTCAAAAAGTGGTTACAAAAACCGGTGCTGAACTTTACAGAATAGTAATTTCACCATCTCTATTCTATCTCGAACAAAATCCGGCAAAAGAATCAAAATACGGCGTTGCATATAGAGAATTAAAAAAATTGTATCCTGACTTCTATATGTTCTGGGAAATAAAAAATGGTAAATTTACAGGAAAACTCCTAACGGCCACATTCCTTGACAGAGATGACATAGATAAATTCATAGATTCCATAATCACGGATGAACGCTACAAAGATTATGAAGATATAAAGGACGAATTTTAAAAGCAATGCGACGTTACCAAAGACTATCGCTCATGTAGAAAGATTCATTAAAACGACAGAGAACGAATTGTGGATGCTGGAAGGTACAGAACTTTCCGTTGATGATAAAAAACAGGAAGCTGTTTGAATATTTGAAGTTCCACAATTTTGTGAGACCTCATTATGCTTTAGGTTATATGACTCCCGCTGAGAAATGAGTTTGAATTGGAGAATATCCGAATGTCCACCGTGTATTGAACTCGTACAATCTTGACATCTAAGCGTAAAAAACCTATCTTTCTATTCGCACCTTTTTGGAGGGGTGGCCGAGTCTGGCTGAAGGCGGGTGACTTGAAATCACCTGAGGGCCTAACCAGCCCTCCGGGGGTTCGAATCCCTCCCCCTCCGCCACTAATGGGCCGCTAGCTCAGTTGGTAGAGCAACGGACTTTTAATCCGTAGGTCCCAGGTTCGAGTCCTGGGCGGCTCACCATGTTCTTACTAATGCCTGGAGAGGTGGCCGAGCTGGCTGAAGGCGGCGCCCTGCTAAGGCGTTGTACCGGCTAAAACCGGTACCGCGGGTTCGAATCCCGCCCTCTCCGCCACTTTACAGGGATTTAACAATGAAAACACTCCTCATCATCCTTTTCCTCACATTAACCGCCAGCGCCCAAACCTTTACAAGAGTAATTTCCCTTTCACCAGCTATCACAGAAATAGTCTATTTCACGGGAAACGGAGAAAAGCTAATAGCTGATACACGATACTGTACTATTCCCGAAGAGGCAAAGAAAAAAGAGAAAATCGGTGGCATCATAAATCCCGATATAGAAAAGATTATCTCCTTGCGTCCCGACCTCGTTATAGGTATGAACGGTAACCCAAAATCCATCATAGAAACCCTTAAAAAATTCGATATCACCGTAATAACCTTCAAAATAGAGAAAATAGAAGACATTGCAAAAGCTATAAAAGAAATTGGAGACACTTTAAGCAACAATGGCAACAAAAAAGCTAAAGAGTTTTTAAAAAATTATAAACAGGCCGAGAAAAAACTTTCTCACTGTATAAAAGGAAAAAGAATTCTTATCATATTTTCAACAAATCCCATCTATACTGCGGGAAATCAAACCTTTTTAGGCGAAATAATAGAAGATGCTAAAGCCATAAACATAGCCGGGAACGGTAGATATAAAACAATCTCACCGGAATTTATTCTGAAGCACAAACCCGATTTGACAATTTTTATCTCTATGACAAAGAATAACAACTCTCTGCTAAATTTCCTCAAAACAAAAACAATTCACATCAGCGGTAAATACCTCCTTAAGCCGGGACCTTATATAATAAAGGGAATAAAAGAGCTGGAGGAAAAAATTTGTCAAGAAAATTAAACATAGCTACTGCCATTCTCATTTTCTCCTCCATCCTCTTTGTAGTTACCGGCTTTCCAAACATAAAAATAGTAAAAATCATAAGATTTCCACAGCTTTTAACGGCCTTTGCCGCAGGAAGTATTTTATCTATGGCAGGCGTTATCTTCCAGAATGTTTTATCAAATCCCCTTGCAGACCCTTACATTTTAGGTGTTTCTGCTGGAAGTGCACTTGGAGCGGTAGCAGGATACGCTTCCAACATTAATCCTGAAATAAGCGCTCTCATCGGAGGACTCCTCACAATAGCAGGACTTGCAATATCTGGTAGAGTGCTTGAAAGCAAACTAAAACTTATCCTTTTTGGCATTGGAATAAATGCAACACTCTCATCACTGATAGTCATAACAACAGCCCTTAAAAGTCCGGAACAGTCACCTTCGGTTCTTTTTTTTCTTTTAGGATTTATACCGATTCTGTCCTTAAAAGAAAGCATATTTTTATCATTACTGCCAGGAATATTCCTTTATATTTTTCATAAAAAAGCTGAAAGGATAGACGCACTTTCCCTGGGAGACCTTTTTGCGTATCTATCCGGAATAGGTCCTGAAAGAGAAAGAATCGTCTATTTAACAATAGCCTCTCTTTTCACAGCCATTATCGTTTCACAAACAGGCATAATAGGATTTATAGGAATAGTTATTCCCCACCTTGGAAGACTGTTAAAGATACAGAAAACAAAAGAACTTTTAAAATTTTCCCTCCTTGCCGGCGGTACAGCTTTAATACTCTCAGAATGGATAATTAAAACTGTATTCGCTACTTACGATATCCCTGCAGGAACTGTAACAGCACTCGTTGGAGCACCTGCATTTATCTTCATTCTCTGGAGGAACAAAAACCTTGCTTGAAGTGAAAAATGTCAGATATAAAAACATCCTCAGACAAATCACATTTTCAGTAAAAGAAGGAAACATAACAGGCATCATCGGAAAAAATGGAAGTGGGAAAACAACGTTGTTAAAAGCTATTACCGGTTTTTTAAATTACCAGGGTAAAATAGTTCTAAATGGAAAAGAGGTAAAAAAACTTCCCCTGACCAGTAGAATTAAACAGATAAACCTACTGCCTCAAGAATTTCCACAGTCATTACTTACAGTTGAAGAAATATTAAGAATAACATCTCATCTCACATATACCTGCGAAAAAAAGATATACGAAGCAATGGATAAATACCACTTGCAGAACCTTAAAAAACAACCGCTGCTGACGTTAAGCGGAGGAGAAAAGGTTCGCCTATTCCTTGCAAGACTTGAAGTAATAGATCCAAAAGTTGTCCTTTTAGATGAACCCAGTGCTTTCCTCGACATTTCTGTGTTAAAACTTTTAAAAGAGTTTGTCTTAAAGATGAAAGAACTGCAGAAAATTGTTATAATTGTGTCTAACGACTTGAACTTTATACTAAATACGGCCGATTCCATTGTGGGAATAAAAGAAGGGAGAACTGCAGAACATTCAGAAAATCTTGAACAGTTTCTTTCATACCTCTACGATTGCAACATAAATATCAAAAAAGTTGACAGTAAAAATCAGATTGTAATATAGAGGAGGGAAGTCTGTATGAAACAGTTGTTAAAACTGACAACCATCATACTGACAGTTTCAACCATCCCGATTGCAGTAAAAGCAGAAACACCATCGATAATTGTTCAAAGTACCAAAATTCCCGTAACAGAAGAAAAGACAGGTGATAACATCATTATCATAACTAAAAGTGACATAGAAAAACTGGAAGTGAAAAACATAGAAGATGTCCTTAAAACAGCAACTGGAATAGCCATTTCAGACAGTGGATGGGGAGAGGTGTCCAACGTTTACATATACGGACTCAATAAAAAATATATCCTTTTCCTGGTTAACGGAATTCCTGTTAACGATCCTTCTACACCTGACGGAACTGTTGACCTATCCCTTTTAAACCTATCAGACGTGGAAAGGATAGAAATTTTGAAAGGACCACAGAGCGCCCTTTACGGTTCTGAAGCCGTGGCAGGTGTTGTGAACATCATAACAAAACCCGACGGAAAAAGCTCTATACATCTTGAATACGGTTCATATAACACGTTGAAAAGCACAGTAAAAGCAGGACTGAAAAAGGGAACTTCCCTTTTTGATATATTTTTCACCAACTTTAGAACAGATGGTTACGACATAAAAGGGGATGGCGATAGGGAAAGTGCAAACTACAAAACCATCGGTTATACGTTTTCCTCTTTTCTGACAGAAAACCTAAAAGTTAAAAACTACTTTAACTACAAAACAGGAGAAAGTGAATACGATAACGGCCTTGAAAAATATCACCGTCTAACAGCAACACTTAACGGAAAACTCCTATTATCACCTAAAACCATTGCCAGAGTGGACTTAGGAACATCGCAATCTAAGAGAAACTTTGACGATTATGACTTCGGTACCCACACATACTATTCAGGAAGCACCTATTACGCAGATGCAAACATGAAAACAGAAATTTCAAAGTTTCTTACACTTGTACCGTCAATTAGCCACAGAGTTGACGTAGCGGACACAACAACCTATTCAGACAAAAGTCAGCAGACCGATTCTGCATCGCTAAACGGTTATGTTAAACTGCACAATCTGAACATACTCACAGGTGTAAGAAAAGACCACTTCTCTTCATTCGGGACGTTCACTTCCTATAAATTGGCCGGAAGTTACACAGTAAAAATGACAAAAACAACTCTCAAATTACAGTACGGAAAAAGCTTTAAGGCACCTTCCATAGACCAGCTTTATGGTGAATATCCAAACTGGAACTTCTACGGCAATCCAAACCTTCAACCTGAAAAAAGCAAGAGCTTAACGGCAGGTATAGAGCAAAAATTTGGAAACTGTGGAACAGCTGGCGTAAGCTACTTTAAAACAGAAATTAACGACGTAATAACGACAACCTACGATCCAGCAAAAGGCTATTTAACCTACATAAACGGAAACAGAGGAAAAACTGAAGGCTCAGAATCATTCGTCAATTTAAAACTTCCGTTAAAATCGAATTTAAAAGCCTCCTACACTCATACCCACTCTATATGGAACAACGGTTATGGATGGGAACCAACCTTGAGACTTCCTGAAGATATGTATAAAATCTCCTTCAGTAAAAATGTACAAAAAGCTTCAATAACCCTCTCTGCCATTCATTACGGGAAACGGTACGATTACAATTTCAGTACATGGCCGGCAAATAAAGTAACACTTCCACCATTTACCATATACAACTGCTACATATCCGTGAAATTCAGGAAAAACCTGACGGGTTACGTTAAGTTCATAAACATCACAGACAAGGACTATCAGCTCGCTTATGGATACAACGAACCGGGCAGGAGTATCTTCGCCGGTCTAAAATTGGTCTTTTAAAGGAGTGTGAAATGGATATAGAAAAGTTTTTTGAAACAGCTGAAAAGGTAGTAGAAACGGGAAACATTGAAGAGTTAAAACCTTTCGAAAATCCCGTTAAATATAGAGAACCTGTCAGGAAACGGTTTATCCGCTCTGCCATTTTGGTTTCAGGCGACAGAGTTAAACATCTGAGAAAGATCTTTGATAGAGACGTTGACATAATCATATTCAACTTAGAAGACGGTGTTGCAGATTCAAAAAAACAGGTTGCAAGAAAAATTATTAAAACCCTGCTTTCCCTGAGAAACTCTCAGGACAAAGAACTTGTTGTGAGAATTAACTCTATAGATTCCCCATTTTTTTACGATGATATAACGGAAATCCTGCCATCTCTTCCCCATGCCTTAAGACTCAGCAAAGTGGAATCTGAAAACGACGTAATAGCCCTTGACGCAATTATAAGCGGATTTGAGAAATCAAGGGAACTCCCTGAAAGAACGATAAAAATACACTTATCAATAGAAACTGGAAAAGGAATAAAAAACCTTGAAAAAATTCTCACTGCTTCAGAAAGAGTCGAAACTGCATACCTTGGTATTCTTGACCTTTTTAGTGACCTCAATTTGCCGCAAAATCTCATAGAAAAATCACCTACAACAACCTACATAAAAACGCGATTCGTGACAGCGTGCCGGACATTTAACGTGAATCCTGTAGCTCCAGCTTATCAAAACTACAAAGATTTAAAAGGGTTTGAGAAAGAGTGCAAAGAAGACAGAATGATAGGATTCAACGGAAAATCGTGCATATCTGTAAAACAGACAGAAATAGCTAATAGCATATTTCTGCCGGATAGAGAAGAGATAGAGAAAGCCCAGATGATAGTTAAACTTTACGAAAAAGCCTTAAAAGAGGGAAAAGGCGGAATTACCTGCGGTGATCTTTTTATAGACCAACCAATATACAAAGACGCGCTCAACCTCCTTAAAAACTTACATAAAGAGTGACAAAAACAAACCTATCAGGGGAAAGGTGAAAAGACTCTACTTGTCCTATACGACACTATCGTATAAAATTGAGCAAATCTATACGATGGTGACGTAAAGATGGAGACTATCCTTTACCGTTTTAATCCATGGTGGGAAGGAGAAAAGGCAGCAGAGGGAAAAATAGAAAGAGAAAAGTATACTTCTAAACTTTCTCGGCTTCTTGATACAAAAGATGTGGTTCTTTTAACCGGTCTCAGGAGAGTGGGTAAAACAACCATAATGAAACTCTTTATAGATCATTTAATTGAATCTGGAGTAGAACCGCGCAGGATATTTTACGTGTCACTTGATTTCTACGGTCTTGAAAAGTTTTCAATTCTGGAAATAGTTGAAGAATTCTACAAAACCCAATCTATCTCTTTTTCTGACAAAACATACATATTCCTTGATGAAGTAGCCTACAAAGAAAATTTTTCCTTGCAACTTAAAAATCTTTATGATTTATATAACACAAAAATTTTTGCATCTTCCTCCTCATCATCAATTTTGAAAGATAAAAAAGCCACTCTAACAGGTCGGGAAAGGATAGTAGAAATTCTTCCTCTTGATTTCTTTGAATTTTTAAAGTTTAAAGGAAGAAAAATTAGAAAGTCCGATGCACACCTTTTAGAAAGTTACTTTGAAAACTACATGAATATAGGAGGCATTCCCGAATACGTATTAACAGAAGATGTAGAATACATTAAACAGTTGATAGACGATATTCTCTACAAAGATATAGCCGCTTACTACAACATAAAGGATAAGAGTGCATTAAGAGAGATTTTCTGTCTTCTTATGGAAAGAGCGGGTAAACAAATAAGCATCAACAGGTTGGCTAAAATTCTTAGTATCAGCCCCGACACCGTTAGAAGGTTTGTTGGCTACTTCGAAGAAACTTTCATGGTTTACCTTGTAGAAAGATGCGGAAAGATAAACGAAAGGGTAAAATCTCCCAAAAAGCTATACGTTGGAGACGTTGGTATAAGAAACGCCGTAACAGGATTTAGAGACAAAGGTGCAGTATTTGAAAACCTCGTTTACATAACTATAAAAAACCGTAAACCCTGCTATATTTACCGGAACGGTATAGAAATAGATTTCCTTACAGAAGACGGAATACTTTTGGAGATTAAGTATAAAGACCAACTAAGAGAAAGACAAAGAAAGTTATTTGAAAGTTTAAAAGCAAATAAAAAGCTGCTAATATCCTCGGTAAAAGATTTTTTAAACCTAATTGAAAAAAGGGGGTAACCCCCATCAATTAAACAACCTTTTGCAGCTTTTAACCCAGTTAAGGTAATTTTCAGCAGCCTTTAAAAGATCTTTTTTAGCTGCCCTTAATTCCCTTTTAAATCTTCTTCTCTCTTTTTTAGAACCCTTAAAGGCAAGTATTTGAGGTGACTCTTTGAACTTTTCAAGGAGTGCTTGATAGATGGCTTTTAAAGAACCTTGGAGCTTTACCTTCTCATCACCAGCCCTTACCCAGAGTTCCATAATCCACCTCCGGAACAGAGCTTTTAAAGAAGGCATAAAAAAAGCCTGGCACCGCCCTACTTTCCCACCCCGTCTCCAGGGCAGTATCATCGGCGCTGGCGGGCTTAACTTCCGAGTTCGGAATGGGATCGGGTGTTTCCCCGCCGCTATGGGCACCAGGCTATCGCTTGCTTTCTCATATTCAATTGTCAGCTTAACAGCTGAACAGGGAAGCCGGATTACTCAAGTAGATAGAAGGCCGAGGCTCTCGGCCGATTAGTACTGCTCAGCTCCACCCGTTACCGGGCTTCCACCTGCAGCCTATCAACCTGGTAGTCTCCCAGGGGCCTTACTGACCTTACGGTCAAGGGAGGCCTCATCT
>NZ_JALVIW010000024.1:0-15590 GCF_027028515.1 Desulfurobacterium sp.
TTCAGAGTACGCAAGGCTCTATCTCGCGAACCTGCGGAACACCTCAATTAAAAGTTACCTCTCCAGGTAACCTGTATTTCCAGCTTCCGCAGGCACACACCCCTTATTCTGTTGTCAAAGAGCTTTTTTCGGCGAGTGCTAAATTTATGCCTTCAACTCACCAGTGTCAAGCCCCATCCCGCTTCTGCGGGTTCAAACCTGACGCGGGAAAATATAGAAACTATGGCGATGCGTGTCAAGGGGTTATCTGCATTTTTTCCACATTTTCTCAAGGGAAATAACTTCTGAAAGCCTGTTAACAGTTGCATAACAACGCTTTAACTGCTTTTCGTTTTTTGAATGCTCAATGATGTATTTACACACTCTTCTTGCAGCAAAAATATAGCCTTCCTCTTCCAGAACGTCGGAGAGGATCTCCAAAAGTTCAAATACTTCTTCTTCGGATAATAGATCAGACTTTAATATCCTTTTAGCAACATCAATAACGCATCGATTTCTATTCTGCTCCATACATATCAGGGCCAGCTCAATAAAGGCATCCATTATAAGCCATGAACTTTCTGCCGTATCTATAATCTCCATCAACGCTTCTTCTGCCTGATCAATCCTGCCCTTTTCTATAAGAAAATCCGCCAACATTCTCAGACTGTCTTCTTTTATAAAAGAGTCACTAACAGAAACAGCCTTTCTCATAAAGAATTCAGCTTTTTCATCATCACCCATCATTTCGTAAACAGTGGCAACACTTTGCAAGAGGTAGGGTGAGTCTGGATAGAGTTCCAAAGTATCAAGTAAAAGAGACAGGGCCTCCTCTATCTTTGAAAGTCCCATCAAAACATCTACAAGTTTCTGACGAAGATCCACATTTTTTGGTTCTCTATTGCAGGCTTCCCTTAAAAGATCTTCTGCCTTTTCCATTTCTCCAATAAGCTGATAGAGTCTCGCACTCTCATAGAGAAACGAAGTTTTATTTATCCTTTCAAGACCCTGTTCAAGGATATGAGCTACCATATCGTAATTACCGGTAGAGTAATAGTGACCTGCAAGTTCAAGATAAGGATAGTCTAAAAAAGGAGAAACTGTCATTAAACTTTTAAGCACTTTAGCCGCCTCTTTTTTTAACCCCTGCCGTTTATAAAGTTTATGCAGTTCAACATAAATTTCAGGTTCAAATGGATTAAGATTTATAGCCTCAAGAAGCGCCTCCCTTGCCTTAACATATTCCTTTCTCTTTATAAGGAAGTGACTCTTTTTAAGCTGCTCCTTTGACTTTATAGCCGCCTCAAGGAATCTCGCCTGTTCAAAGTATTCTTCTGCCTTTTCTTCATTTCCTATCCTTTCGTAAGCCTCTGCAAGGAGAAGAAAATACTCAACATCTCTTGAATAGGCTTTATGTTTTTCCAGCTCGGAAATAGCACGATGATATTTTTTACTCTCAATTAAACGACGCGCTTCTTTAATGACAGAATCTATTTCTTTCTTATAACCTTTCAAATGAAACAACTCCTGCTTGAGATATCTTCAATTTTAAAGTATAAATTTAATTCGAGAATTTTCAATAGGCTGGAGGTTTATTAATGCTTGCTAATATCAGAAAAAACATGAAGTTATTTAGCATACCTCTCTGGATAGTAACTGCTTCTTTTGTTTTAACTATTTTCTTAGTATGGGGAAAAGGTTCTGTATCAGGACCGGGAACAAACGAAGTTGCGACCGTTAACGGTAAAGCCATACCGGCAGACGAGTTTTATAGATTGGTTGACAGGTTAACTTCATCTGGAATGAAGGAAAAGCAGGCAAAATCCGAAGCACTCCGTCAGCTTTTGCTAAGAACACTTTTGCTTGATGCAGCGGAAAGAGAAGGATTAAAGGTAAGTGATGAGGCTGTCGCAGATAAAATAGAAAGCTTCCCTGCCTTTCAAAAGGACGGCAAATTCTCCGTGGAACTTTACAAAAAGTGGCTTCAGCAAAACCATATGCCTCCAGAAATGTTCGAAAATCAGATAAGAGAAGATCTACTAATAGAGAAGCTTCAAACAATTGTTGAAAATGTAGCATCAGTTACACCTACAGAGCTACAAATCTATTACAAAGCTGTTTTTGGAAAAAGGAATTACAAGTATAAAATGTTTAACATAGAACCCTCGAAAGTTAAAGTGTCTTCAGAAGAAATAAAAAATTACTACAATAAGCACCGCAATTTGTTCAAAGAAAATAAAGTAGTTATCGTTGCTGTTGAAATCCCAGCGAAAACGAAAAACGCAAAAGAGCTTGTTAAAAGAGCATATGAACTTGCAAAAAAAGGGAAACTGTCGTCTTTTAATGAAATTAAACCGGTCATCGTTAAAGATAAAAAATTACTTAAAGACATCAACTCCAGAGGGGGTCTTTACGGCTATGTAGAAAAGCCAAACAAATTTATTATTTATCAAAAACAACAGAAAAGCAGAACCCTTTCATTAAAAGAAGCCAGGAGGGAAATTATAAATCTGATTAAAAAAGAAAAAGCGGTAAAACTGGCATTCAGCAAGGCTGAAAAAGCAGCAAATAGCGGAAATTTAGATAAAGGAAAAGAGACGGGAGAAATTAGCGGGAAAGAACTTGCAAAAAGGCTTGAACTAATAGACTTAAACGGCGAAATAACAGCAATGATAGTTAAAGGTAAAACCGGTAAAGTGTACGGTCCTTTCAAAACGCTTAAAGGATATGTGGTCGTGGAACCCATAACAGCAGCAACTGTTAAAAGCATGGATAAAGAAAAAGTCAAAACATTGAAGGAGTTCCTGCTTGGTGAAAAGCGTAAAGCAGCACTTCAATCATACATACAGTTCCTGCAGAACAAAGCCAAAATTCAGGTCAATCCAAGATTTTTTAAGGGAGAGTAAACGTGAAGAGTATGACAGGCTATGGAAAAAGTGAAGCAAGCAATGACTTTATCACCGTTACGGTAGAAGTAAAATCTATCAACAGCAAGAATTTAGATTTGAGAATCAACCTTCCAAGAATTGTTAACAATCTTCTAAATAGGTTAAACAGTAAAGTGAAAGAGTACGTGAAAAGGGGAAAGGTCGATGTTTACATAAACTATAAGCTGAGTCCCGACGTTGAAATTCCGGTAAGTATAAACTACTCAATGGCAAAAACCTATATAGACGCCATAAAGAAAATAGAAGGAACTTCTGGAAGAAAGATAGAGATAAATATGAGAGACCTCTTATCCATGCACGACATCTTCTCTAAAGAAGATATAGATATATCGGGAAGCGAAGAGGTCTTCATAGAGGCCCTTGAAAACGCCTTGATGCAGCTGGACGCAGAGCGTAAAAAAGAGGGTGAGAAGCTAAAAAAAGATATTGAAAGCAGACTAAAAAAAATAGAAGCAATCCTTCACGATATTGAGGAGAAGGCTAATTCCATAAATGAGAAAATCAAAAAACGCTTAACGGAAAAAGTTAAAAAACTGTTTGAACCAGATGATGAAGAAATCAGCAAAAGAATTGAGCTTGAGATAGTACTAATTGCTGAAAAGCAAGACGTCACAGAAGAAATTACAAGGCTTAAATCTCATATAAAGCGGTTTTATCAGCTTTTAAATGAAGATTTTTCAGGTAAAACGATGGATTTTCTATGTCAGGAAATGCATAGAGAAATAAACACATTGGGATCAAAACTGAAAGAGATAAATGCAACCGAATCAGTTTTGAAAATTAAAACAGAAATAGCAAGGATAAAGGAACAGGTCCAGAACGTGGAGTAAATGATGAAAGGACTTCTAATTGTTATATCAGCACCGTCCGGAACGGGAAAAACAACACTTGTAAACATGCTAATGAGATCTTTTCCCCAAATAGAGTTTTCCATATCGTGCACAACGAGAAAACCAAGACCCGGCGAAGTTGATGGAAAAGATTACTATTTTATATCCCTTGAAGAGTTTGAGAAAAAAATAGAGAAGAACGAACTACTTGAATGGGCAGAAGTTTACGGGAACTTCTACGGAACACCAAAAGATAAAGTTTTAAAAGCGTTAAACGAAGGAAAAGATGTCCTTCTTGACATAGACACGCAGGGGGCTTTGCAGGTAAAGAAAAATTATCCGGAAGCGGTTCTGATATTCATACTTCCACCATCCCTAAAAGAACTTGAACGGAGACTGAGAAGCAGAGGAACGGAAGATGAGGAAACAATTGAAAAGAGGTTACTAATAGCAAGAAGGGAATTAAGTCTTGCAACCAGATATGACTACATCATAATAAATGATAGGCTTCAAGAGGCTTTTGAAAAGCTTAAATCAATTGTAACTGCTGAAAGGTGGAAAACCCAAAGAGTAAAAGAGCACTTTTCCGAACTCATAAATGACAGAGAGATGCTCCAGCTGCTAAATACTTAATAACCGTTAGCGTGGCGGTACTAAAAGTTCTTTACGAACGTAGATAACTGTTGTTGTGTATTTTAGATACGGCTGTTTCAGAATAATAACCGTATTTCCATCTATAAACCTCACATACTTCGTTCCAACCACTGGAAGGTGAGAATAAATCACTTTATACTTTGAAACAAGTTGCCTGTAAAGAGAATCAAAATATGTTCGAGGATAAATCATTATTACTGACATTAGTAGCGACTTTTTATTAAAAATTGCCGTTACTTTTTCAATATACCTCAAACCGGTACTTTTAGGATTAATCTCATAAACATCTACATCCATACCCGGTAAAGGTTTCTCCTTTACCATCTCATATTTACTTGCCATTTGAGAATAAGATGCCTTCCCAAGTTCAAAACCAAGAGGCTTAGGATCCGCAAACGATGGAGCTACAAAAGTAAAAACCAGGAAAAGTGCCACACAGATAACTTTCATTCTTTCTCCTTATAACGGTTAAAAATAACCTTATAAACTATATTCAAAACAATACCAATCGGTTAAGAAATTTTCAACAGCTTATCTTTTTATCCCCCTGCCATTTAATATCAAGAACATTTGCTGTCATTGAATATAGCGCTGCATTAGAAATTTAGCAAACAAAATCATTAAGAAAAACTTAAACAAAAATAAAAACCCCCTGCATTGCAGGGGGTAAAACAACTTTCCAAACGTTAATTTTTATTATTCCTTACTTTCCGCGTCAGCTTCTACTTCTTTAATTTCAGCAAGCTCAATAAGTTTATCGAGAGCCTTTTGCCTTAAAACATCCTGCCTTACCATAGGAAGAAGCCCTCTCTCTTCAAGAGATTGCCTTGCTAAAACAGTATCACCGCCAAAAGCCATATCCGCAAGTCTTTCTATCTCTTTTTCAACATCTTCATCTGTAACCTCTATTCCTTCAAGCTCTGCAATCTTCTCAAGGAGGAGTTTAACCTTTACCGTCTTCTCTGCAGTAGGCTTAACCATCTCTGCTATTGTTTGTGGTGAAATCTGCTTAACATCAACCCCAAACTGTGCAAGCCTCATTATCTGATTCTCAGCCTGGGCCTCTATTTCCATCTTAAGTAAAGACACGGGAACAGGGATATCCACCTTCTTAAGAAGTTCTTCAACTATCTTATCTTCAACCTCTTCCTGCTGCCTGTCCGCTTCAGCTTTTTCAAGATCTTCTCTTATCTTTTTCTTGAGGTCCTCAACAGATTCAGCACCAAACTTTTTGGCAAACTCATCGTTAAGCTCAGGAAGGTTCTTCGCCTTTACAGAAAGAATTTTGAACTTAAGCGTAACATCTTTTCCTGCAGCATCTCCATACTTTTCATCTTCTGCAGCTCTAAAAGAAACTTCACCTTCATCACCTCTCTTTTTACCTACAATTGCCTCATCAACTTCAGGCCAGAGCTGATTTTCTCCAGTAACAGCAACAACGTTACCGCTCTTCTCTTCACCATCAATAATCGCCGTGTATTCAAGCTCTACAAGATCACCTTTTTCTACAGGTCTGTCAACCTCTTCAAATTTAGCCTCTCTGTTTAAAAGAGACTCTACAACCCTCTCAACATCTTTATCAGTTATCTTTCTTACAGTTTTTGTAACCTTCACTCCTTTATAATCTTCAGGCTTAATATCAATTTCCGGTTTAACTTCGAAAACAACAACACAATTTAGAGTGTTCTTCTTATCATCAAAGTTCAGCTCCTCTATTAGAGGTTCCGATATTACAGTTAAACCTGCATCCTTTATCGCACTGTCAAGCTCTTCTGGAACAAGAGCTCTTACAAGATTTTCTTCTATAAGATTCTTATACTGCTTCTTTATTATGTTTACCGGTGCCTTCCCAGGTCTAAAACCGGGAATCTTGGCACTCTTCCTTATCTCCTTGCAGATCTCATTTACTTCCTTCTCAACTTTCTCAGGCTCAAAAGAAATTTTAGCCTCGTAAACAACTCCCTCTCTCTTGTTCAGCGTGCAAGCCATTTATAGTTCCTCCTTAGGATTTTCTTCTAACTCTTCCGGCAACTTTCAAAGGTAAACTCCACACCTTAGTAAAGGCAGCTCCGGCCTTGTGATCAAAAGCATCTTTCGGACTATATGTTGCTAAGTCTTCAAGATACATAGACTTCTCTGCACTTCTTCCGACAACGGTGGCATTACCTTTGAAAAGCTTAAATCTAACTTTACCGGTAATAAGCTTAGCTATATTGTTATTAAATGCATCAAGGGATTCCCTCAACGTTGTGAACCACAATCCGTTGTAAACAACTTCTGCGTAAGGATGTTTGATGTGAGTAATCTTATAGTGATATGTGAATCTGTCAAGAACGATACTCTCAAGCTCATCATAAGCCCTTATAAGCATAAGACCGGCAGGTGATTCGTAAACTTCCCTCGTTTTAATTCCCACCAGTCTGTTCTCAACCATATCAATTCTTCCGAAACCGTGCCTACCGGCAATCTCGTTTAAATCCCATATAAGCTTCCACAGCTCAGAATAAACTTTTCCGTTAAGTGCAACAGGCGTTCCCTCCTTAAACTCAATCTCAACATACTCAGGCTCGTCAGGTGCCTTAAGTGGTGAAGTCGTAAGAACGAAAGCATCTTCAGGGGGTTCTGTCTCAAGGTCTTCAAGGGGACCCGACTCTATCGCAACACCCCATAGGTTTCTGTCGTAAGAATAGGGTTTTTCCTTAGTGGCTACAACGGGAATTCCATGCTTTGCAGCGTACTCAATCTCTTCATCCCTTGATTTAAACTCCCACTCTCTAACAGGTGCAAGAACTTCAATATCAGGATCAAGTGCCCAGACAGAAGCCTCGAACCTCACCTGGTCGTTACCTTTCCCCGTCGAACCGTGAGCAACATAATCGGCACCAACTTTGTGAGCAAGTTCAACAAGTTTTTTCGCTATAAGAGGCCTTGAAAGGGCAGAGAGCAAAGGATATTTACCCTCATAAAGAGCGCCAGCCCTCATCAAAGGCATGCAGTACTCTCTTGCAAACTCCTCTTTAATATCATCTATAACCGCCTCTACGGCACCGGCCATCCTGGCTTTCGGTTCTATCTCCGAAAGCTCCTCACCCTGACCAACATCAGCAGTGTAAGTTATAACCTCAAAACCTCTGTCTGTTAACCATCTAACTATTACAGACGTATCAAGTCCACCTGAATAGGCTAAAACAACTCTCTTTCCCACAATCGCCTCCATAATTCAATGGTAGATGGTGAATTTTATACAAAATTCGTTGACATTTAAAGGCAGAATGGCTATATTTGAAGCCATCAAAAGTGGCGACGTGGCTCAGGTGGTTAGAGCGGGCGGCTCATACCCGCCAGGTCGGTGGTTCGACTCCACCCGTCGCCACCAAATTTCCTTCCATCAGGAATAATGAAAATAGAAGAGAAGGTTCTCTCTACCATTAAGAAGTTCTCTCTAATAGCACCAAATGACACAGTTCTCTGTGCAGTATCCGGAGGACCTGATTCGGTTGCACTTTTACACATGTTAAAAAATTTTTCACAAACTTTAAACATAAAAATATACGCTGCTCACTTTAACCACAAACTTAGAGGCGAAGAATCAGACATAGATGAGATTTTTGTTAAAAACTTATGTCAAAAGTTGTCTATTCCCCTCATCGTGGGAAGCACCGATGTCAAAAGAATATCTCAGGGAAAAAACGTCGAGGATACTGCAAGAAAAGAAAGATACAAATTTTTACAAGCAACAGCCAATAAACTAAAAGCCGATAAAATCGCCGTCGGACATACCGCATCTGACCTGTGTGAAACCATCATATTTAACCTATCTAAAGGTACTGGTATAAAAGGATTAAGGGGTTTTCTCCCAAAGAGGGATAATATAGTAAGGCCACTGTTTGAAATCACTCGTGAAGAGGTTGAAGAGTATCTTAAAAGCAACAACATACACTTTAGAATAGACTCTTCAAACTTTGATACAAAGTTCTCAAGAAACCTTATAAGGCTTCACGTAATACCGCACCTTAAAAGGATAAATCCTTCTATAGAAAGAACATTCCTTAAAGAAGCCGAAACTTTCAGGGAATTGGAAGATTTCATAGAAAACGAAACGGAAACAGCACTAAAACAGGGAATCTTTACAGAAAACAGCTTCTCAATCGATCTAAAATCACTATTATCTCTCCACCCGTTCATGGCAAAAACCATCCTTCAAAAAGCATTTTCAAAACTTTCAGGTGAAACATTAAGCGCAAACAAGCTCAGTTCTATTATTAAACTCGCAAAAAGAAAAAAAAGCGGAAGTTTAAACTTAAAAAACGGTTTTAAGGTTCTAAAAACACAGACACACCTTATCTTATGTAGAAAAGATGACAAGAAAAGCTCTTTTGAAATTGAAATAAAAGAAATTCCCGCAAAGATAGAAACACCTTCAGGAACGTTTGAATTTCTTGAAGGCGGAAAGGGTGATTTTGAATTTCCAAAAAGTGAAATCAAGAAGAAGTTGTTCTTAAGAACAAGAAAAGGCGGCGAATGGCTCTCTTTCCCATACGGGAAGAAAAAACTTAAGAAGTTTTTTAACGAAAAGAAAACTCCCTTTAACATCCGTAACGCCATACCCCTCCTGGTTACAGGTGAAAATGAAGTCATATGGATTCCAGGTCTCTACAAAAAAACATATATTAAGGAAAGCAAAAAGAAAATATCGGTGAGGTATGAAGGTGGAATTGAAAATATTGATACCTGAAGAAGAGATCAAGAAAAGACTTAAAGAACTTGGAAGGGAAATCTCAGAAGCCTTCAACGGTGAAAAAGTTACAGCAGTGTGCATATTAAAGGGAGCTTTTATATTTACAGCGGACCTCATTAGAGAAATGAAAACGGAAGTTGAAGTAGAATTTATGAGAATCAAAAGTTACGAAGGAATGGAAAAGAGAGAGGATAAACTTCTATACGATGTAGAATGTGACATAAAAGGAAAAAATGTCCTTATCATAGATGATATACTTGATACTGGTGGTTCTCTAAAGTTCGCAACGAAAGAGTTGAAAAAGAGAGAACCCGCACAGCTAAAAACGTGCGTGCTTCTTGAAAAAAAGAGAGAGAAAGACTTCAAGGCAGACTTTGTAGGATTTAAAATACCTGATAAATTTGTTGTTGGATACGGACTTGATGTGAACGAACTCTATCGAGACCTTCCATACATAGCAGTTGCAGAAAACGACAACATAAGGAGTGAAAGATGAACCGGCTTCAAGATGTTTTAAAAAGCGTAGCACTCTGGATAACAATAGCTCTCCTTATGATAATAGCCTTCAACTTCTTCAGCTCACCACAGTTTACAAGACAGAATATCCCGTTTTCTACATTCCTCCAAGAGGTTGAAAAAGGTGAAGTTAAAAAGGTAACGATAAAAGGACAGCAGATAACCGGCGTCACGAAAGAAGGAAAAGAATTTGAAACTTACACGCCGTACTATCCAGACCTTGTTAAGCAGTTAACAGAGAAGAAAGTTGAAATAAACGTAAAACCTGAAGAGGGGAGCCCTTGGTATATAACTGTTCTCGTATCCTGGCTGCCTATGATATTTTTAATAGTTATCTGGATAAGCATGATGAGACAGATGAACGCCGGCGGAAGCAAAGCACTTTCCTTTGCAAAAAGCAGGGCAAAGATATTTATAGACAACAAACCCAAAGTAACATTTAAAGATGTGGCAGGTATTGATGAAATTAAGGAAGAAGTGGCTGAAATTGTTGAATTCTTGAGAAATCCTAAAAAGTACCAGCAACTTGGTGGAAAAATTCCAAAAGGCATCCTCTTAGCAGGAGCACCCGGAACAGGTAAAACCCTCCTTGCAAAGGCGATAGCAGGAGAAGCCAACGTTCCATTCCTGTCCGTCAGCGGCTCAGAATTTGTAGAGATGTTTGTTGGCGTTGGTGCATCAAGAGTAAGAGATCTCTTTGACCAGGCTAAGAAAAACGCACCGTGTATAGTATTTATTGACGAAATTGACGCAGTCGGCAGAAAAAGAGGTGCAGGATTCACAGGCGGTCATGACGAAAGGGAACAAACATTAAACCAGCTCCTTGTAGAGATGGACGGTTTTGAAAGCAACGAAGGTATCATAGTAATCGGTGCAACAAACAGACCGGATATTCTTGACAGGGCACTGCTAAGACCCGGAAGGTTTGACAGACAAATTTACGTTCCTCTTCCAGACGTTAAAGGAAGACTTGAAATCCTCAAAATCCATACCAAGAACAAACCACTTGCAGAAGATGTTGACCTTGAAGTTATTGCCCGTTCAACTCCAGGTTTCTCAGGCGCCGACCTTGCGAATATAGTTAATGAAGCAGCACTCATAGCTGCAAGAAAGGGACATGGAAAGATAATGATGGAAGATTTTGAAGAGGCAAAAGACAAAGTAACAATGGGAATTGAAAGGAAGAGCATGGTTCTAAATGAAAGGGAGAAAATAACAACCGCTTACCACGAAGCCGGACACACACTTGTGGCAAAGCTTCTGCCAAACGCAGACAGGGTTCACAAGGTAACGATAATTCCCCGTGGAAAAGCTCTTGGAATTACGCAGCAACTGCCAGAAGATGATAAGTACACTTACACCAAAGAATACCTCCTTGATAAATTATGCGTCCTGTTCGGTGGAAGAGTTGCCGAAGAAGTTGCCCTTGGAACAATATCAACCGGTGCTGGTAACGACATAGAGAGAGCAACTGAAATCGCAAGAAAGATGGTTGCAGAGTGGGGAATGAGTGAAAAGATAGGACCCATTGCCATAAAAATGAAAGAGCAGTTTGGTGAACCTACAGAAATAGTAAGTGAAGACCTCAAAAGATTAGTTGATAAAGAAGTAAAAAGGATAATCACAGAAACTTACGAAAAGGCAAAAGAACTGATTACAAACAACTTTGAAAAGCTTGAAAATCTTGCTAAAGCTCTCCTTGAAAGAGAAACCTTAACAGGGGAAGAGATTGACCTTGCAATGAACGGGGAACTTAGCAGCGAAAAAAAGCCCCCTGAAAATCCAACACCTCCTCAAAACACAAACAGAAAAGAAGAGAAGAGAGATTTACCGCCGGGCTTCAACCCTCAACTTGAAATGTAGTGGAGGAAAAGTGATAGACAAAAAGAGAATAGAAAGGGCTGTAAGAGAAATCCTCATAGCTATCGGTGAAAACCCTGAAAGAGAAGGGCTGAAAGACACGCCGAAACGCGTTGCAAACATGTACGAAGAGATTTTAGCAGGCTACGAAGACTCACCGGAAAACCACTCAGTTCTATTCAGCGAAAAGTACGACGAAATGATAATAGTTAAAGACATACCTTTTTTCTCAATGTGCGAACACCACATGTTGCCGTTCTTTGGAAAGATACATATAGCGTACATACCAAGTGAGGAAAAGGTTACAGGCCTCTCAAAACTCGCCAGAATAGCCGATGTTTACGCAAAGAGGCTTCAACTTCAGGAAAGAATGACAGAACAGATTGCCAACGCCATAATGGAAAAGTTTAATGCAAAAGGTGTAATGGTAATAGTTGAAGCTCAGCATCTCTGCATGATAATGAGAGGCGCTAAAAAACCAGGTTCTTTTACCATTACAAGTGCAATTAAAGGTATATTGAGAAATGAACCCACAAGAACCGAAGCTTTATTTTTAATAAAGGGTGGAAGATGAGAAAACTGCTGATAGCAGTAATACCTGCAATTATAATCTCTTCGTGCATAACGGGAACACCTCAGGACAAGCCAAAACTTGTAGTGGCACCGCCTATTCAGGAAACAAAGGCACTTTCGAAGAAAGAAAAGGCAGATGGTTTCTATGAAATAGGGGTTTCCTACTTGCAACTTGGTGACATTCCACTTGCACTTAAATACCTTTTTAAGGCAAAAGATTTAAATCCAGATGATCCAAAAATCTACAACATGATAGGATATGCATTTTACGTTAGAGGTGATACAAAATCGGCAGTAAAATATATACGTAAAGCTCTTGACATCGATTCTAACTTTTCTGAAGCCTACATGAATTTAGCAGCAATAGCTGAAGATGAAGGAAAAATAGAAGAAGCAAAGCAGTATTACCTTAAAGCCCTGTCTAACCCGTTATTTCTAAAACCTGAAGTTGCATATTACAAATTGGCTCTTATAGAAGAAAAAGAAGGACACCTAAAAAAGGCAAAAAGATATCTTAATCTTGCAATAAGAAACAACCTTGACTTTGCACCGGCCTATGTGAAACTTGGTGAAATACTTGAAAAAGAAGGAAAAACCGAAGACGCAAAACTGCTGTACTATCAGATAATAAAACGCTTTCCAGACATGCAGGAAGTGTACTATCGCCTCGGCATTATTTATTTAAACGAAAAAAATACACCACTTGCAAAGAAATTCCTGATAAAATGTTATAAAATCAATCCTGACTCAAAATGGGGCATAAAAGCTCAAGAGGTGATAGCAAAATATGGCCTTAAAGAATAAACTTCTAATAGTTATAGGTGTTTTTGCAGGATTAGCAGTTACATTTATGGCGGCCATTTTCCTTTTTCTTTATAAGCCATCTTTCTTTTTATCCTTAATTTTTGGAAAAAAAGAAATTCCAATAGTAAAAAAACAAGAAAACACAACATTAACACAGAAAGAACTCTACCGACTGGAGGAAGTTGTAACAAAGAACCTATCAGAAATCAAAGAAGGCATCACACTGCACCCAGCTGTCGTTCTTAAAGTGACGCAGAACGGGAATCAAACAGAAGCTTATGTTCTTACAATATCTGAACTTGAATGGCCGTTTATAAAAACACTAATACAGGGCGGCATAACACTTGAAAATGCCAAACAAGTTTACAAATGTGGAAGTCTCTATCTGATAGACTATGACATAACCGGCATGTGGGTACCGGCGGTTAAATCCGGACCATTCATAGATAAAGGAGTCATTGTCCCGGGGATGGATAACGGAGAACCTATTATTATGCCATTTTACGGAAACTGCACTCAAACCTCGGGGTTTGTCTTTAACAACTTTGGTGACTTTGCCGGCGTGTGCGTAAACGGCAAATTTGTACCATCAAATTTTATAGAAACCTTAAACCCATCAACCTGTACACCCTGTCTAAAAGAAGAAAACGAAAATAAAACCATTTCCGCTGGCAACTCAACCAACAGTACCAATCAAACTGAAAATAGCACCAATCAAACCGAGAATAGACAGAAATAAAAAGAGGGCTTTTCAAAAGATGACATAACCTTTCTCTCTTTTCTTGCCGAATACTTCGCAACCCTGCTGGATGAAAACGTTTAAACAACTTGCAACCGGGAAGATTTTGATTATATTTTACCTTCGGTACGCGCGCCCGTAGCTCAACTGGATAGAGCGTGGGACTACGGATCCCAAGGTTGCGGGTTCGACTCCTGCCGGGCGCGCCACTTTCCATCATCCCTTCCCCTCAAACATTATCAATCATAAATTTTCTCTAAATCCCTCTAAAGGAATTTTCCGTGAAAAGAGATGTTGAATTTCTACTTGAAGCCTTAAAAGAAGCAGAAAAGGCATACAGATACGGGGAAGTCCCTATAGGTGCTGTAATCGTGAAGGATGACCGAATTATAGGAAGAGGATTTAACAGAAAAGAGTTTCTTCAAAAACCAACAGCCCACGCAGAAATCATCGCCATAGAGGAAGCTTCAAGAAGATTAAATTCCTGGAGACTTAACGATTGCACTTTATACTCAACGGTAGAACCGTGTATAATGTGCTGCGGTGCCATCATTCAAGCCCGTATAAAAAGAGTAGTTTACGCCATTCCGGATCCAAAATTCGGGGGTGTTGAAAGTCTCTTCTCAACACTTTCCCATCCGGAAACAAACCACCGGGTTGAAACGGCAAAAATTTACATTCCAGAAGTGGAAATGTTGATGAAAAACTTCTTCAAAAATTTGAGAGAGAAAAAACGGGTATAATTTCTAACCAGCGAAATAAAAAAACTTAAAATAGAAGGAGGCTGCTTTGAAACCGATCAAAACAAGACTGCTAACCCCGGGACCGACAATAGTTCCCGAAAGGGTTCTTCAGGCAATGTCAGCCCACACGCTATATCACCGCTCACCGGAATTTAAAGCCATCTTCTCCGAAACGATAGAAAGACTGAAAAAGTTTTTCAGAACCGAAAGAGACACGCTTATTCTAACAGCTTCCGGAACAGGTGCAATGGAAGCAGCTGTTGCCAACCTGTTTGCTCCCGGTGATAGCGCCGTCGTCGTGGTAGGCGGAAAGTTCGGAAAAAGGTGGAAAGAGCTCTGTGAAGCGTTTGGCGTCAAACCTGTAGTAATAGAACTTGAATGGGGAAGAGCGGTAAAGGTCGAAGATATAAAGGAAGCAATAGAGAAAAACCCAAACGTAAAAGGTGTTCTTGTTCAAATATGCGAAACATCAACGGGTGTTTACAACGATGTAAGAGCGATAGGTGAAATTACATCAAAATATGATGATGTGATATTAGTTGCTGATGGTATAACAGCTTTTGGTGTGTATGACATTCCTGTTGATGACTGGAATATAGACGTTGCAATAACAGGTTCCCAAAAGGCTCTGATGACACCGCCTGGACTTGCCATTATTTCACTTAACGAGAAGGCTAAAAAGCGTCTTGAAAGAAAAAGGAGTGTCTATTACTTTGACCTTGCAAAAGAGATTAAGAATCAAGCAAAAGGACAAACTGCATACACACCAGCTGTAAACCTTATAGTGGGACTAAACGAAGCGCTAAAGATGATTGAAGAAGAAGGACTTGAAAATGTTGCCGAAAGGCACCGCATATTAGCAATGTGTGCAAGAGAAGGAATAAAAGCCTTAGGTCTTGAACTTTTATCAGAAGTGCCAGCAAACGGTGTAACAGCGGTAAAGGTTCCCGAAGGGATAGACGGGCAGAAGCTCGTTTCATGGATAAAGGAAAAGTTCGGAATCGTCATAGCCGGTGGACAGGATCACCTTAAAGGAAAAATCTTTAGGCTCTCCCACATGGGCTATGTTGATATCTTTAACCTTTTGACAGAACTTGAAGCTGTTGAGTTTGCCTTAACAAGGATGGGATACAGGATAGAGTATGGAACATCCGTGAAAGCGGCAATGGATACATTCATAAAAGCCGTTCATAGAAGACCCGTTTA